>JACDED010000185.1 GCA_013816615.1 Bacteroidota bacterium | reverse complement strand
GACAATAGACCAAGCAATGGATAGCGCAGTTATAGGAATTAAACGTTTAAATAAAAATAAAGCATATTTAACATCATTAACTAATCGCAATCACTTATTGTATAATTTAGAACACTAATTAGTATCAATAGCCCACTCCCTTGTTTGTCCTTTGCGTTCAGCTAAATAATCATACAGATCAACGCCTGGTTGAGATCTTGCTTCCGGATCTAATTGGTAACTGCGCCATTCTATTTCTACGTTTTCTTTTCCTTCAAAAGTTTCTAAAGCTTTTTCAATTTTACGCTTACCTATATAACAAAATGGACATTGAATATCCGACCATATCTCTATCTTAAAAGTGTTTGTATTTTCCATCAAAATAATTTTGGTAAAGATACAGTATCAAATAAACAGAATAAACGGAATGATCTTAATTAATGTAAATATTATTATAGGATTACTTACCCAATTTCTTTATCGGCAAATTATTTTGCGCAATTTATATTTCAGGAGTTATTATATTTAAAGGGCGGATAGCTATTTCTTTTTAAAGAAGCCTTTTATTTTTTCCATCATTCGACTCGAAGATTTTTCTTCCTTCTGGTCACCTACCAAATAACCATAAGGGTGAAGTTCGGGTATGGCATCAAAAACAATTTTAGCTACACCCAACATCGGTAAAAACAAGATCATGCCGGCAACACCCCAAATGACGCCTCCTACCAATAAAATAAATATGGTAAAAAAACCACTAATACTAACTTCTCCGCCAATTATGTAAGGCTCAATAAAATAATTATCTATTATCTGTATGATCCCAATAACTGCTAAGGCACCTATGGCAATATTTATATCGTCTTCTGTAATTAAAGCTACAGCAAAAGGGAAAAGTCCGCCAATAATAGAGCCTACATATGGCACAATGGTTAAGAGCGCCGCTACAAAGGCTAGCAAAAATGCATTCTTTAAACCAATGATCAAAAAGCCTGAAGTAAAAAGCACTGTAAATATTATTATTGATAATGCCCGACCGGTAAGATAGCTTTGTGATACCATGCTTATTTTTTGAATGAGTTTTTTTGCTTCTTCAGGTTGGGTTTTATCACAGAGCTGAATAAAGAAACTCTCGTACTTATCGCGCTGATATAAAAAAAGAAAAGTAAATATTAAGGTCATAACCGCCGATCCGATAATACCAATAATGCCGGCAAAAAACTTCTTTAATCCTTCTCCTGATGATTCTAAAGTAGATTTAATTTTTTTACTGATAAGCTCTTCTTGTTTTTCTTTTGGGATATCGAGCTTATAGCTTATATAACTTTCTGCACGGGCTTTAAATTTTTTTGCTTTCTCTTCTATCTGTGGAAGGTCTTTAGCAAGTTTTTTTGCCTGCATAACAACCAGTGCACAAATACCAAAGGTTACAGCTGCAATTATTAAAACGGAGATCAACGCAGAAAAAATACGTTTGATCCCTTTGCTCTCCATTTTATTTGACATTCTTGTAAATAACATTGCAAAAAATACAGCAAATGTTACAGGAATTAAAACCTGTTTGGCAAAATATAAAATAACAACAGTTAAAACACCAAATAATAAAAACGTATTAACTTGTTTTAAAGATATTTTTTCTACCATAAATTTTTATAAGTATAATTCAAATGCAATACCATTAAAATGTGAGGTGTTTATAATTTAGTAGTGGAAAAATATCCCCGAAACGGGACGCGAGATAATGCTGTTTTGAGGTTTAATCAAAAGCAATATCGCTAAACTCTGTAGAAATTTCGTAACCAATTTCTTTATAAATTTTGGTTGAAGTAAGATTAGCGCTTTCAGCAAATAAGCCACAATTTTTATAGCCGCTATTTAATATATGTTCACTTAGTTTTTGAACACAACTTTTCGCGTAACCCTTACCTCTAAAATGCTTTGGGGTGTACACCATGCCAACAATGCCAATGTTGCTGGTATTGCGAATAATGCCAGCCATGCTTACTAATTCATTCCGGCTATTGACCCAGTTAAATAATTGACCTTTAGAAATTAAATTCTTGATATTGGAACGAATTTCTGTTTTTGTTTTTTTTGGAAAGGCATGAGCGTCATGCTGGAACTGGTTAGCCCACTCGGCTAAATAATCTAAAGCTTCCGATCTTGCAGGTTTAAATTCACCGTCGGCCAATTTATTATCATTTACTTTAGTTAATTTTTGAACGATCAGCTTTCTGTCGCTTACTTTATTTTTTTGTAAGTAAGTTGTAAACGCATCTGAATAATTTGTTTCTCCAACAACCCCTGCAATTTTTATTTTATTATCTGTAAAATAATCAGCAAGTAGTTTAAGATCATCTACATTTTTTGTTATTGCACTTAAAAAGACTTTTGGTAAAGTCCGCACTGCCGTGGCTTTAAATTCATTGTTATCAAACACACTTAAAAAATGGCAATTCTGCATTTGCAGATCCTTATCAGGAAAACTGTTGCAAATACCAAGTATGAGATTGTTCTCTAATTCACGCTCTTCAAGTACAGCCTTATTTTCGGCCAGGTAAGCATTTACGGTTGAATATGTTCTTAGTTGTATAATAACGTTTTATTTTTTGCAGTAATGATCCGATTCCTCAACGGGATATTTTTTATCCAGATCAATATTATTCATACTTTCAATAATTCCCCATTTAAATAATTTCTCGAAATAAGGCAGAAGCTTATTTGTTTTAATTTGTTTCAAAAAATAAACTTCATGTTCTTTTTCTTTTATACCCATTTCGTAAAGTATATGATCGTGTTCTTTTATACCCAGCAAGTTAAAGAACTGTTTCATTCTAAAATATTCGCAAACGTTGCCGCTTTCTAGTCTTCCTGCAAAATAAAAGGGCATAAACCAGCCAATTACAAAACAGCTTCCTGAAATTATTTTGCCAATAATATAAAACCTGAATTCATAAAACTTTGAAATAGAAATATTGTATTGCTTCATGATCTTTAATACCTCTTCACGATGTCCCCATTCATCAATTTCTATCTGGCGAATGGCTATTTTTTCTTCAGTGTTCTTAACCGAAGCGGCATGTCCCTGGTAAGCAAATGCAGCCGCCCTCTCCGCTGAGTACGCCTGCTTTAAAAGTTTTATTAATTCGGGATGATCGATGTGCATTTGAACACCCTAAAAATACAGAATTGTAAACACGAAGGCAAATTTAACTTTTAAGTAAAGAATAGATCTCGCTATCTAAGAATTTTCCGTTAAAAAAGTAATTCTCTTTATAATAAGCTTCTTTTTTAAAACCAAATTTCTCGAGAACCTTTCTTGATAAAGCATTATTAGGATTAATGTTTGCTTCAATGCTATGTAGTTTCATTTTACTAAATCCATGATCGATCACTTTTGGGATGGCCTCGCTTATAAGGCCTTTCCGCCAATGCTCCGGCATAAGCATATAGCCGATCTCTGCACGGTAATTCTCTAATTCTATTCTGTGAAAAGATATGGTACCTATTAACTCTTCAGGATTTTCCTTTAAAGTAATAGCCCAGCAAATGGTTTCATTGTCTTTTATTTTTTTATTGATCATTTTGATAAATGATTTTATTTCATCTACCGAAGAGGCCGGAGCTCTATCAATAAATTGAATGGCCTTTTTATCTGTTCTTAAAAGAAATAAAGTATTGGCGTCTTTTTTATTTACCTGGCGAAGCAACAAACGATCTGTTTCGATCTCAGGAAAAGGTTTAAAATTTAATTTTAACATAGCGTTTAATCAGGCGCGCAATAACGGTATCCACCTTTTTTGGATACAAATTTACTATTTTCTTCAACTAAATAATCAATTGAATACCCTTCGGCTCCGGCCCAATCCAAAACCAGTTCTATATTATTCTTATTTTCAAAAATTGCTAATACATTTAAATAGTCAAGGCCAAACTCGCCACCGTCATCTACACGCCAGGTGCTTATTTCATTATATAAAGCGGGGTAATCGTGATAAATGATCTTATCATTATCTATATAGGCTAATGTTACAAGCGCCGAATCTTTTTTAATAACAAATTCAAATAAATATATACTTCTGTTAAAATCGATCTGTTTTAAACATTTTGTTTTTTTAATTTTCCGATTCTTATCTTTTTCAATTTTTGTTTTTATTGACGAAACCAAATCCATCTTTTCGCAGCCGTTTGGATTCACAATTTTATGATGGGATAGAAATTCGTCTGAAACCAAAACCAACGATAATTCTTTGTCTACAGATGTATTTTTTACTTCGTATAAATAACCGCCCGCGTTTGTAAAATTAAAGTATGTTTTTCTGTTGTTATCTTCTTTAGTAGCCGCACGTTTTTTTACAAATAAAATGTCTGCAATTTTGCCACTGTCAGATATTACTTTAACCAATTTTTGCGGGTCAATAAGCGAGTCGCGTAAAAGTAATATTTGTTTACCTTCTTCATTACAATACCCGAATTCAATTCCGGAAATATCTTTTTGGGGTGTAGTATTGGTTGAAATTGCAGGTGGCGCCTGCGTGGTATCATTTACTATTAAAGTATCTGTTACTGTTGCTTGCTCAGCAATTGTTATTTTTTTTTGCTCCGAAGAGCAACCAAATAATAACAGCAGTAAAGAACAAACACTATTAATTTTTATTTTATTTTTCATACAGCTCTATTGGTAGATTATCGGGATCGTTAATAAAAGTAAATCTTTTATTGGTATACTCATCAATTCTTATCGCTTCAAAGTCAATATTAGTTGTTTTTAAATGCACTAGCACAAGCTCTAAATCATCTACTTCAAAAGCAATATGTCTTAAACCTGCAGCTTCGGGTCTGCTGACACGCAGCGGTGGCTTTGGAAAAGAAAAAAGTTCAATAGCGTATTCGCCATTCAGCATTAGGTCAAGTTTAAAAGAATCGTGGTCTTTTCTGTAAACTTCATTCTTTATCTCAAAACCCAATATGTTGGTATAAAACTGTTTTGAGCGTTCATAATCCGAACAGATTATTGCAACGTGATGGATCTTTTTTAGCAGGTTCATTTGCTAAAATTAGATAATTGTTTATATTTATAATAGCATTTAAAATTTAATACGCTCTTGATCTTGAAATGAGCCATGTAATTGACATATACAAGGATATTGCTCTTTGTGAGATCCATGAATTTGATGGTTATTACATTTTTATGCGAAAAGATGGCATTATGCAACTGTTATTTAAACCGGGTTTTAACGGCGAATTAAAGGATGCCAGGAACATGATTGCGACCTTTAAAAAAATAAGCCCCGATAAAAAAGCGATAGCCCTTGTATTTACCAGGATGATAATACGTTTACAAAAGAAACCCGCGAATTTATTGCCAGCGAAGAAGTTTGTAAAACAGTTGCCGTTGACGCACTGGTAATTAGGGGGCTTGCTTTAAAAATTTTTGGTAATGGGTATTTAAAAATAAACAAACCCAATCGCCCAACCCGTATATTTAATAGTATAGAAAGTGCATTAAAGTGGCTGGAACAGTTTTTGAAGGGATAATTGATTAGGATTTACTACTTTTGGATGATGCAATTTATAAAATTTAAAAAACCAGTATTGATTTTATTGATCAATGTTTTATTTTCGTCTTGCCTTATAAAAGCGCCCAGGTTTTCAACGGTAGATAAAGTTTATAACCTAAAGCTTGGTATGTCTAAAGAGGAAGTTGAAAGCACTTTAGATCTTAAACCTTATTATTTAAAAGAGCTGGTTGATACTCAAACTGTTTTCTTATATAAATACCGCGTTACCGACAGGGCAGTACTGCCGTTTTTTTTAAAAGAAAATAACGGAAAGGATGTAAAAGGAAAGTATGTTAATTTAATGATCACTTATAATATTGATAATAAAGCCGCAAAAATAGAAAGCTGTACCAAGTGTGATGAGAGCTCTATTGAGGAAAAGAGACTTGATTTTAATAAGCTGGCTACTTTTCTAACAGTAACATTGCCCGTAGTACTTCTGTTTCTTGGGATTAAGTATGGCACTACACCCTGATCATTTTATAATATCAACAACGGCATCAAAAGTTTTATCGTTATAATTTGAACTTACTTTTACAGTATAGGATTTTAGGTTAACTTTTGTGATCTCAACAATAACAACAGTTTTTGCCAACTCTTCATTGTTAATA
>JACDED010000068.1:19761-23137 GCA_013816615.1 Bacteroidota bacterium | reverse complement strand
GGATACGTATTTACAATTTTAAAACCCAATGGCTCAAAAAATTGAGGTATGATACAAACTAAATACAAAGGTTGCAGAGATTTTTTTATAAGATCAAAAGATAATCTTTTGCCAATGCCTTTTAAACGCTTGGGTTCAATTACTCCAAGAGAACACAATTCATCACAGCTATTATGTTTTTTTATTCTGCCAAAGGCAGTTATTTCATTATTATCTTTTACAACTAAAAATTGTTCATTTTGAAGATCGCGGTTATCCAACTCAAATTTTTCAATGTGATCTTTGATAAAAATAAACTCAGAAGCATCCGGTTGGCAAATAGTCATAATGGTTAACTAAAGTACAAATAGTTTGGTAAACATTTTTTATTTTATACTTGGTATTTGTATCTTTTATACCTCTCTGCTTCTTTTTTGATCCTTTTCTTTTCCTGTGGAAAGAGTGAAGAGGATATGCGTAAAAAAGAAGAAAAAAAAATGCAGGAACAATTGAACGATCCAAAGCTTCAGTTGTATAAATCCATGAAAATAGCTTTGCGTTCAACAGCAACAGTTGGCCAAAACCCCGAACTGGACAGTGCCCGCAAAAGTATGTTCTTATTGGTAGGTACGGTTTTACAAGGTGGCGCTTCATTGCTTAATAAAAGTAAACCCATTGAAATTCATCCGCTTGAACTAATGGCCTTAGCAAAAGAGGTGTATGATACTAAGGAAGTGCTTTTAAAAACAGATGAGGATTCTTTACCAACTTTACTGGCCAATATTTTTTATGTTTTTACAGGCTCTGCCAATATAAAATCTGATTTCTTTCCAATGTCATACAATAACAATCATGAGCATGTTGTTCTTTCATTATTATGGCAAACCACACCTTCGGCACCAAAAGATTTTGCATTGTATGAAGTATATAAATCCGATGAAAAATATATTGAAGAGCTTAACTTAAGATTGGTTTACCAACTTACAAAAGCTTTTGTATTAATGGATAACGAATATTTTTATCATTCTTACGATAAGTGCAACGACTATTTACATTATATGGAAAGTAACAAAGATGTTATTTCAAAAACACCAATGATAAATATGGTTGACCAGGGTTTTGGCCCAAGTGAACAAAGCTATTACCAGTTTCATGGCATGGGACTTATTATTCGTGCTTTGGATGAAAGTAAAATGAAAAAGGAAAAAGAATCGCTGGATGATATGGAACTTTTTTTAGAAGATATGCAAAAAGGCGGCCTGGATAATGAGTTAACCTGGCTTGTAGATGCTTATGTACACATTAAAAAAGAAGAATATGATAAAGCCATTCCCGCGTTAGAAAAGCTGCAAAAGAGCGATAAGATCAGTGCTCCCGAGAAACAAGCTATTACAGAGCTTTTGGTATTTATAAAAGGCAGGAAAAAAGACAGCGCTCTTAATATGTTCAATGATAAATTAGCCTTTGGTAAAATAGCATTTCATTTAATGACAGAACGTTTAAATGCTTCAAAACAAATGACAGATCTTGGAAAAAGCAATGAAGGTAAAAAACTGGTGGAAGTCCAAAAAGAAATGAATGATAAGATGCAGTATTTTGATAGCGCCAAGAATAATTTAAATGCAGATAGTTTAAGCTCAAAAGCCAAGAACTTACTGAAAGACGTTTTTAAATAAACAGCTTACCATTTAAACTTCTTTTTTATAGGCTGCTCTTTATATTCTCCAAAGATCTTAAGCAAGTGAATGATCTTGTCTGACTGCATGAAATCAGGATTTTTTTGAATTGCATCCATGTTTTGTTTCTCTGTCTGCATATTAAAAAGGGTAACCCGTAAATTATTACTATGCGCGTTGGTGATCTCTTCTTGAGTTATATAATTATGATCGATCGTTATGCCAAATAGTTTTATCTTTTTTGAAACGGCTAAACCATCCGTGTAATTTCCGGTGTAAAAAAATAATTTTAATTCAGGCTCTTTGTTCTGCAACATCCTTAAAAAAGAGGTATCGCTGCTTTCAATAAAGCTGTTTGTTTTTATATTGTAATTATTTATATGCTTTATTAACGTGTTTGCATAAATACTTCTGTAATTTGTATTTGATTGACCTGAATTGTAAAGTTTACAATCAAAAGTAAATATCAATTCATCTTTATTATTTATTTTATCAAACAACTCAGTTGCTGTAATTAAATTTACACTTGTAGAGTAGGGGCAGGCGTGCACACAATTCTGCATCTCAGGCCATTTTTTAGAAGCTAAAATGCCATCACAGCTTGTACCATCTTCCAGTTTTTGATGATGGTATAAAACTAAAACACTGTCTTTACTTATCTGCACATCCATTTCGGTACCAGCAGCGCCTATTCTTAAACAAGGCTCAAACGATTCATATGTATCAATTGGGTATTTAAAAGCTATACCCATGCCGCCATGGCCGAAAGCACTTATTTTATTGCCGTTAAGGTTTTGTACCTGCCATAAAGCTGCATCCTTTTTACAAGAGACAGATAGAGATGTAATAGAAATAAAAAAAAATAATTTTTTCATTTTACGAATTCTCTTCGTTTCTGTTTGCCATATCTTTTAAAAGGCTTTTTGAGAAGAAGAAGATAATGATCGATCCCAAACCTAAACAGATCCATAAGAATTGTTTGGTCTCAAAAAATGATTTTTGTTTTTCCTCTACTGTAACTTTAGATTTCGGGATCTCTTTAATTGCACCAATAGCTGCTTCCGGCAATAATTGCGGAATGCTGGATACAAAATTAGCCAGGTCATATTCAGGTATTTTTAAAGCGTTATTCCCAAAACGTAAATGGTATTTATTATCTGCATTAAGGTCGCAAACCAAATAGCTCGCTAATTGTTTACAACTGATACTTTCCAACTCTAATGGCGGATTATCTTTATTTTCTATTTCAATAAAAACTTCTTTTTCATTTAAATAGGGCATATCAAAAAGTAAAGGATAATCTGAGCTTAAATTAAATTCATACAATAACTCACGGTATTTTTCAACCTTATCATGCTTTAATTTTCTTTCGCGGTTGACATAAATAGCAGCATGGCGCATATACAAACGCGGATTTTTTACTTTAAAATCCAAACGGTTTACTTCCTGGTTATTTGAAAACAATAATTGGATAATTGTTTTTTTGCCGATCTTATCTTCGCTAATACTTTTTGTGAAAACAACATCGTTTAATTTCCCTGCAATAACAGAGTTTCTAAAATAACCTGCCGAGTTTATCTTTAAAGGTTCAGCGCGCCAGTCATCCACCAACAATCTGAAGTAAGAATAATTATTTAAGGGGAAATAAATTACTTTGTAGGTGTTTGTGTAAACATCATTATAAGCCAGGCTTAGCTCTTGGTCTTCACTAACGCTATACC
>JACDED010000068.1:0-19751 GCA_013816615.1 Bacteroidota bacterium | reverse complement strand
CGCTATACCATTGCTTCATATCTTCGCTACCTTCAATGGCGCAATATTTATAGGCATCGGAGTTATTGATATTAAAAGCAATGTTGCTTATTTTATCTCGGTTTGGATTATGAATAACGATCTCGGAATAATTACCAAAATGTTTTTGCGAAAGGATCTTGTATTCAATAAAATCTGATTTTGATTTTAATAAAGGTTCGCTTAATACAACATAAGGCACTTCGCGTTGAGTAGAATCATGAATGCGTGTATCATGCAGATCTTTTGCCATGTATTGTTTCAGATCGGGATTTAACGGGATCTTATAAAGTCCGGTTTCTTTTAACCCGGTAACAGGGGCCTGATGCGAATATGATTGAGCATTTATTTTTCCAATGCTTAATACTATAATTAAAATATAAACCAGTTTTTTCATGTGCGTAGTTATTTAATTTTAGTCTGTTTTAGTTTCTGTATCAGTTGGTGTTTCGTTGTTTGGTTCATCGGTTTTATTCTTTGTGTCATCCAATAAAAGCGCTTTAATTTTTTGATACATAAATGAGATGATCAATAATACAACACCTAAAATAATAAATGCAATTATTTTTCCTGCTTCAGAGGCATCTTTAATGTCGAATGTAAATAATTTTAATAAGGTAACGGCAATTAATACCAACGATATAACCCTTAAAGATTTGTTGTGTTTTTTCATACCAATAAATAAGAATATGAAAGCTAAAATACCCCATAATATTGGTAAGCCAATAGTTATAGCATGTGTTTCGAGCCTGCTTATTTCCATGATCTTATCCATATATTCAATATCATTAATATTAAACACATTTATTAAGTTGAGTTTTAATACATGTAATAATAATTCAAGACTTGATAAATAAATTACTGCAATAGAAATTAAAATACTATTAAGCACTTTTGTATTCGAAATAAAAGATCCTGTTCTTGTTATTGCTTTGTTCATACAAAATACAATAAAGACTGCTGCAGCTATTGAAACATAATGGAAGATAAAGCCCATGTGATTCATTTCTGTAGTAAGCACCTGGTCTTTAATTTCCGCCAGTGGCATCCAGGCAAAAAAGAATAAGAATACTACAAGGCTTATAAAATTTAATACGTATAAGCTTACCTGCGATGCTTTGTTTTGCAGTTTCATACCTGCAATGTTTAAAGCAACAAGGAATAATAAATGATAAACCTGTATAAGTATTCCGGTAGTTAAAGAGTCATCAAACCATTCTTTTAACTGATAACCTGTTTCCAAAAAGCCGGTTAAGTACAGTAGAACCACAAAACCAGCTTTTAAAACATTACTGTAGTTTTTAGGGTTAAATGGAATACCAAGATAACTTAGCTTTTCTTCTTCTTTTCTTAATAATAAAGCAACAGCTAATAATGATAAAGAAGAAACCAAACCAGTAATGAATGCTTTGTTGAGAAGGATTTTAACAGAAACTTCGCTGTAAGTACCATACACATTTGCCCAATCCATAAAAAGACTGATACACATTAAAAAAGTAATTATTACAGAAGCAAAACGGAACAATACAATTTTTGAACGTTGTGCCAGCCATATTAATAATACAGATTCTAATGCCCAGAACAATGTAATGTAATTACCGTGGAGCTGCACAGGGGCGGCAATGGTAATAAACGTCAATGTTAAACCTATCATTAAGTAGACGAGCTTAACATCTGCTTTAAATTTTTTGTAGAGTAGGAAAGAGCACACCAAATTAAAGCCAGCTAACAATACGCTAAAGATACCTTGTAATTCAGGATGGTAATAACTTAAGATCTGCATTCCCGATCCAAAGAATAAAAATGTATTGCTAATTAAAATTGTTAGATCCAGGGCCGCAAATTTTCTTCTTGCTTTAATGTTGTTTATAATGTTCATTAAAATAAATACAACATAAAATATGGCTCCAAATATTAAAGCGCCTTTATACGGAGCGTGTTCCTGCCCAATACATTTGGCTTGTAGCCAACCAAAATAAAGAATCATGGTAAAGCAATAGGCTAAAATATTAATGAGGTTCCATTTACGCAGATAAGCAAGAATGAGCATGCCTATATCTAAAATTAAAATGTACGTAAATAAAACCTGGTAATTGCCCTCACCTGTACTTACCATGAATGGCGTTGCAAAGCCACCAATGATAGATAGCGCAGCTAATTCAACACGATCGTAAAGAATAGAAATGAATACACTAAAGCCTGTTATTAATAACATAATAACAAAGGCTGTAGTTTGGTTGAATATATGATATTGATGGAAAGCAATACCAATAGTAAAGTAAAAGATAGCAATGCCACCACCTACTAAAACAGAGCTGAATGCTTTAAAGTTTTTGCGCAAACGGTGCGCGAAGCCCAATACAATAGCGCCGCATAAAACACCAATGCCAAACCGGGCAATTTCATTTATCCATTCTTTATCAATAGCGTACTTTACAAAAAAGGCAATACCTATTACTAAAATTGTAATGGCCACTTTACTTAAAATGTTTTCGCCAATAAATTTCTCAATGTCCGGATTGTTCCTTCTGAATTTGGTGTACCAGCCTTCGCTTGGCTCAACAGGTTTAACGGGTTGTTTTATAGTTTGATTAACCTGTACTATTATAGGCTCGTCTTTTTTATCATTTATTACTTTTTCAACTTCTTTTACAGGAGGTGGAACTTCATCATTTTTAATAACGATCGGTTCTTCAACAATTTTAGGTGGAACAATTGTAGTTTTAACCGGAGGTATGATTTTTTCAGGTTCGTCATTAACCTCTTCAGTTTTAGTGCTGGTTTGATTAATTGGTTTTTGAGCCTGGCTAAATTTAACGGCTTTGAGGTAATTCTCAATATTGCTAAGCCTTTCTTCGGTCTTTTTTAATTTGGCATTTTTGATTGCATGAAAAGCAATTAGTAACACTATAATTACTACTAATAAAAAAATTTCCATAGGGTTTGGCTTTAATCAGGATAAAGATACAATAATCGATAAAATACGTGCTATAATTTTAACGACCGTAAGCGCTATTTTACAGCCAAAAGTAGCCCGAACCAAGCCATTGCTAAAACGTGGACAATTATTTAAAATAAGTTAATTTAAAATTACAGGTAAAGCCGCTTAAATTTTATAAATTGAATGTAATAGACTTCATTTTATTATTTATCTTTATTATCCATGAAAAAACTAATATTTTCTTTGTTCTGTATGTTTGCGATGAGCAAGATCTACTCACAAAATGGTATTTGTTTTAAAACACTCAGTACTTATCAATATGGAGTAGGAGATCAGCCAACGGGCTCCACAACAGCGGATTTTAATAATGACGGTAAACCGGACGTTGCTGTTTCAAATTATTATTGGGATAATATTTCTGTTTTAATGGGAAATGGCGATGGAACTTTTGTTAACGCTGTAACTTATGCTGCAGGAATTGATCCACAGGCGATCACTTCTGCTGATTTTAATGGAGATGGCAATGTAGATCTTGCGGTTGCAAATGAAACTTCTGATGATATTACTATTTTATTGGGAAGCGCGAGTGGTACATTTGTTTTTTCAGGTAGTTTTGCTGCAGGAAACGGACCTCAATCTCTCGTCGCAAAAGATTTTAATGGAGATGGGAAAATTGATCTTGCTGTTGCCAACCGTTATTCAAATAATGCTTCTGTTTTAATTGGAAATGGGTTGGCCGGTTTTTCTGTACCTGTTTTTTATTCAACAGGTACAGATCCGCGCGGTATAGCGAGCGGTAATTTTAACGGAGATGTTTTTCCTGATCTTGTTATAGTTAATGCTTCCTCAAATAATATTTCTGTTTTAATGAATACTGGCTCCGGAACTTTTATTACTGCTGTAAATTATACCGTTGGTACAACTCCACAAAAAGCTATTATTGATGATTTTAATGGGGATAATAAACCCGATATAGCAATAACAAATGCTAACGGAGGTAGTGTATCTGTTCTATTAAACAATGGCAGTGGAGTTTTTGGAACCACGAGTTATTTTGGCGCAAACAATGCTTATGGAATTACATCAGCAGATTTTAATGGTGACGGTGTAAAGGATATGGCGGTTTCTTGTGGCTCATATAACAAGCTGGCCGTTTTATTAGGAACCGGTACCGGCAGTTTTACGCCTGCAAGTTATTTTTCAGCTGGAAATAATTGTATCTCAATAATTAATGGAGATTTTAATATGGATGGAAATATGGATGTTACTATAACCAATTATAATTTAGCTAACATTTCTCTTTTGTTGGGTTATGGTAATGGGAGTTTTGATGTTGTTCCGGAATATTCTATTGGATCAAATCCCTGGTGCCTGGCTTCCGGGAATTTTAATAATAATGACAACTATAAAGATATTGCAGTTGCAGACGGAAGTATTATGCAAATACCTGTTTTGTTAGGCGCTGGTGCCGGCACTTTTTCTGCAACAACAAATTATTTTGGTGGTTCGTACGCATCGCATATAAAATCAGTTGATGTAAATAATGATAATATAACAGATCTTGTAACATCCGGTGTTAGTGGTGTAGCAGTGTTGCCTGGTAACAACACAGGTACATTTCCTGCGGGAGCGCTTTATAGTTTTACCGGCAGCCCTCGATGGGTTTCAACGGGTGATTTTAATAATGATGGAATAGTGGATCTTGTTACTGCTAATTTTGCGGGTAATAATCTTTCGTTATTACTAGGAACACCTTCGGGTACTTATAACCTACCTGTAAATTTTTCTGCAGGACAAGGTCCTTGCTGTGTTGAGGCAGGCGATTTTAATAATGACGGTAAATTAGACCTTGCTGTAGGTAATAGCACTTCAAATAATATGTCTGTTTTAATTGGAAACGGAAATGGAACTTTTGCTTCTGCGGTAAATTATTTTGCTAATAATGATCCACGGGCTCTTGCAATTGCAGATGTAAATAACGATGGTAAGAAGGATGTTATTGTAGCAAACAACGGAAGTGGCAATATTTCGGTATTTATTAGTGTTGGTAATGGTACTTTTTTAAGTGCTTTAAATTCGTGGTTAACAAGTTATCCAACATCAATAAGCTTAAAAGATTTTAATGGTGATGGCAATCTTGACCTTGTTGCCGGCCATTTACATGTTGAAGTATTACTTGGTAATGGTACCGGAGCTTTTTCATTTGCTGCCAATTATGATGAAGGGGCAAAGGCAGTTTTGGCCGACGATTTTAATAATGATGGCTTAAGCGATATTGCTTATACACCTTCTACAGGAAATAAGCTTATTATTTTATTAAATAAAACATCACACATAACAGCTTTGCCTTCAAATACAATATGCTCAAATCAGCCTGTAAAGTTACAAGGTACTAAAGGCTGCTCCTCTTACACATGGCAACCCGGCGGCAGTAATGCCGATACTTTAATTGTTACTGCACCCGGTATATATACTTTGTCTGTCAATAATCCGCAGGCTAATTGCGCTACTACCAGCACAATTGCAGTATATTCTAATTCTTCACCCACACTTACGGTTTCTTCAACAAATACATCTGTTTGTGCAGGTAGTTCTGTTGCAATAAATGCAAGTGGCGCAAATACTTATACCTGGAACACCGGTGCTAATACTGCAACTATAAATCCGTCACTAACAGTAAACTCAACATATACAGTAACAGGAACAAGCTTAGGATGTAGTGATACAAAAACTATTTCAATAACAGTAAAATCAACACCAACAGTAATTGCAACACCAAACAATACAACGGTTTGCAGTGCCAGTAGCCTTGTGATTTCTGCAAGCGGTGCTTCCACCTATAGCTGGAGTACAAATGCAACTATCAATACAATAACTGTTAGTCCAACATCAAACACAGTTTACACAGTAATTGGTACCGGTACAAATTCATGCGAAAGCTCACAAACGGTTTCTGTTAATGTATACGCTAATCCTACTTTAACGTTAAGTGCTGCAAATGCAACCATTTGTAATGGAAATACAACAACGCTTTCTGTAGGTGGTGCTTCAACTTATAGCTGGAGCACATCTGCAACTTCAAATACAATAGTTGCCAATCCAATTACCAGTACAATCTATACGGTTACCGGTACTGATGTAAATTTATGTGCAAGTACAAATACTATTTTACTTGCGGTAAATGCAAACCCTGTTATTTTAGCAAGCTCAGTTAATACCGCTGTTTGCATTGGCAATAGCGCAACCTTAACCGCAAGTGGTGCTTCAACTTATACGTGGAATACGACGGCGACAACAAACTCTATAATTATTAACCCAATAACAAGCACTGTTTATACTGTTACCGGAACCGATATTAATTTGTGTATAAATACAGCAACTGTTTTGCTTACTGTAAATGCAAATCCTACAATTGCAATTACAACAGCGAGCACTACTATTTGTAGTGGTAGTAATCCTGTATTAACTGCAAGCGGTGCTTCAACTTACATCTGGAGTACAAGCTCTACAGCTTCAACAACAACAATTTCGCCTTTAGTAAATACAAATTATACTGTTTCAGGAACAGATATTAATTTATGTAAAACACAAATACGATTTTAATTTCTGTAAATCCAAATCCTACTGTTACGGCAAGTACGTCACCAACTGTTATTTGTAGCGGTAATGTTGCTACTTTATCTTCAGCCGGCGCTGTAACGTATACGTGGAGTACAAACGCCACGTCAAATACAACAACTGTTTCGCCTTCTGCAAATACAATTTATACGGTAACAGGTGCAAATAATAATTTGTGTATAAATACTAGTACTGTTTCTGTTATGGTTAATCCGGCACCAAATGTTTCTGTTACCACCTCCAATTCGTTAATTTGTGTTGGCCAGTCTGTTATTTTAACTTCATCGGGTGCTAATGTTTATTTGTGGAGTACAAGCGCTATTGGATCAATTATTATGGTTTCGCCAACTGTTACTACCGTTTATAATGTAACCGGTACAAATGCAAATGGCTGCACCGCTACGTTTTCAATAACTCAAAATGTTTCTATCTGTACAGAGTTTGGTGATCCGAATAAATTAAATCCACAAATTTCTATCTATCCAAATCCGAATAATGGTTTGTTCGCTATTTCGTTGCCACAGTTCTCAGAAAATACTTCTGTTCATATATTTAATTCATTAGGACAATTACTCATTCACGAAAAATTAAATTCAGAGTTCTCTACATTTAATTTACAAAATTATTCAAATGGAATTTATTTTATAAAAGTAGTAGCGGATAATGTTTTACTATTAAATTCAAGAATAATAAAAGAGTAGTTTATCAATGAAAAATAAATACAGATATTCTATCATCGTTTTAATTTTGTTTCTTCAAAGCACTTTTATTGCACAGGAATGGACATGGATAAAAGGCAGCAATGGAGGAAACGATCTTGGCGTATATGGTACCAAAGGTGTAAGTGCTCCGGCAAATAAACCCGGTGCAAGAGTAGATGCCGTAACATGGACAGATGGCAGTGGAAATTTTTGGCTATTTGGAGGTTATGGACAGGCGGCTGCAGGTGGCCCCGGTCTGTTAAATGATCTTTGGAAATACAATCCTGTAACGAATCAATGGACGTGGATACATGGTTCAAATACTGTAAATCAACTTGGAGTATATGGTACAATGGGTATTGGCACAGTATCAACAATTCCCGGTAGCAGATGGGGTTCTTCGGCTTTTGTAGATGCTGCAGGTAATTTATGGCTGTTTGGGGGTAATGGTTATGGTAATGTTTCGTCGGCAAGCGGAGCTATGAGCGATCTATGGAAATATGATCCTGTTGCAAATACCTGGACATGGATGAAAGGAAATATTGGTTTTAATCTTGTAGGTGTATATGGTACACAAGGAGTCAGCGCACCTTCTAATATGCCCGGTGGAAGAACCGTAGCAGTTGAATGGGTAGATGCAAATGGTAATTTCTGGCTCTTTGGTGGAGCAGGTACCGCGAATTTTTTTTCTGGGCAGTTAAACGATCTATGGAAATATGATCCTTCAATAAATGAATGGACGTGGGTTAAAGGAAGTCAATTAGCAGATCAATATGGAACATATGGTACAAAAGGACTTAGCGCACCTTCAAATAATCCGGGGGGCAGATCTTACAGTGCTTCGTGGAAAAATTCTGCGGGTGATCTTTTCGTGTATTCTGGTTATGGCTCTGCAAGTGGCGGACCTTCGCAAGGTGTTTTAAATGATGTTTGGAAATATAATATTATTTTAAATGAATGGGTTTGGATAAACGGTAGTGATCAGATAGATCAGTATCCATCTTTTGGCATGTTGGGTGTAAGTAATGCATCAAACATTCCGGGAGGAAGAACGCGATGTAATTTATGGAAGGATAAAAACGATAATATCTGGATGTTTGGAGGATTTGGATTTGCTGCAAATGGACCTTCTTTTAGATTAAATGATCTTTGGATATATACGGTTTCTAGTGATAAATGGACATGGGTAGGAGGAGATACACTGATTAACCAGAATTCGAATTACGGTACTTTAAATGTAGCATCGCCAAACAACAAGCCCGGCGCAAGAGACAGGCTAATGGGCTGGACAAATTTAAATGGAGATTTTTTTATGATGGGAGGATTTGGTAATGTACTTTCTTCCTACACGTATATGAATGATCTTTGGAAATTAAGATCAACTCCAAATATTGATATAAAAGGAAATGGAATAAGTATTGCAGATGGAGATCTTACAGCAGCTGTAATTGATCATACTGATTTTGGAAGTATATGTTTAAATAGTATACCAATTACAAGAACATATACTATTCAGAATTTAGGTGCCGATACTTTAAAAATAAACGCGGCAGCTATTACGGGCCCTGATGCAGGCATGTTCAATCTTTCAGGAATTACATTTACAACAACGCTATTACCTCTTGGAGCTTATACAACTTTTTCAGTAACATTTAATCCTTCATCATCCGGGATAAAAAATGCCACTATAACTATTTATAATACAGATCCCAATGAAGCTGTTTATGACTTTGCAATAAAGGCAAATGTAATTACTCCAAATGTTAGTATATCTGGAAACCCTTCCGTTTGTAATGGTTCTACGCTTGTATTAACCGCATCTGGTGCATCAACATATACCTGGAACACAACTGCAATGACCATTACAATTTCTGTTTCACCAACCTCAAACGCAACTTATACCGTTACAGGAACAGATGTTAATGGTTGTATTAATTCTTCAATAAAAACAATTTCAGTAAATCCATTACCAACTATTAGTATTAGTGGGGGTACAACAACAACGTGTCCGGGAGCTATATCCAGTCTTACAGTGCTTGGTGGTTTAACTTATACATGGAGCACTAGCAATACTTTTTCAGTTATAAATGTAACACCAACTGTGAGTACAACTTATTCGGTAATTGGCTCTGATGTAAATGGCTGCTTAAATTCTGCAACAAAAACAGTATCTGTTCATTTATTGTCTGCTGTAACAATAACAACAACATCAAATCCTCTTTGTTCTGGTGCGTCAGCCACTCTTACAGCAAATGGAGCAACTACTTATACATGGAGTACGTCTTCTAACTCATCAAGTATAATTGTTTTGCCAACAAGTAATACAAATTATACCGTTAATGGAACGGATGGCAATGGTTGTAAAAATTTATCAATTAAAACAATAACGGTTAGCCCTTTGCCTTTAATTAATGTAACAGGCCCACTTGTTATTTGTAATGGTAATTACTCTACTTTAACAGCTACGGGTGCTAATACTTATACATGGAGCACAAATGCAATTACAAATAGTGTTTCTTTAAATCCTACAATTAACACAACCTATACTGTTTTTGGTACAGATATTAACGGTTGTTTAAATTCAGCTGTTAAAACAATAACGGTTAATAGCCTGCCGCTTATAAACTCTAGCAGCTCATCAAGTGCTATTTGTGTTGGTCAATCAGTTACTTTAACAGCTTCGGGTGCAAATACCTATAGCTGGACAACCGGCGCAACAAATTCTTTAATTGCTGTTAGTCCGCTAGCATCTACAATCTATTTTGTTACCGGCACTAATCAAAACAGCTGTTCAAATACAGCCTCAACTTCCATAATTGTTAATCCTTTACCTACACTAACAGTTACTACTTCAAATCCGCTAATTTGTATAGGACAAACTGCTACATTAGCAGCAGTGGGTGCAAACACATACAGTTGGAGTACAAGCGTTACAAATTCAGCAACCGTTGTTTCTCCAACCACAACAACTTATTATTACGTTAGCGGTGTTGATCTGAATGGTTGCTCATCTACTGCATCAGTAACTCAAAATGTTGCAATTTGTACTGAATTATCAAAATTAACGGCTAGTAATTTTGAAATTAAAACATACCCAAATCCTTTTAAAGATAATATTGTAATTGAATCTACATCTCCTTTACAGATTGTTAGAATAAGCGATGTTGAAGGAAGACTTTTGCTTGTAAGATCTTTTAACAGCACTTTATTTCGTTACACTCTTGATTTAAGCGAATTAATGCCTGGCGTTTATATTTTTAATTGTGTTTCAGACAATGGTTTAAAAAATATTAAAATTATAAAAGAGTAGGTTTATGCTAAATGAATAAAGATCTATTTTTTAGGAACAGCGAGGCCTTTATTTACTCTTTGTACGATAGTAGCTGCTATTTTTGAGAAATGTTTATCGATTATTTTTTTTGGATTATTAAGATCAGCTGCAAATTCTTCTTCGGCAATGCCTGAATTTATTTCTTTTGCATCTAATGTATAAACAGTGTAGTGTACCACAATTTTACGATTACTGTTTCCGTCTCCTAATTCAGTTGGACTTTTATTGCCGCTTGCTTTAATATCCAGTTGATTAACGAATACATAAAGATCGGTTTTGTATTTTCCATAAAGGATAGGAACAACTTTTGCATTGGTAACCTTGGCATTCATAAAGCGAGCATCAGAATTACTTTCAACATTTAATTGTCCTTTTTCTATTTTCTTTTTCTCTACCTCTTTTTTTGGTGGCTGATAATTTTCCTGGTCGGGTACTTTTTGAAATTCGTAAGTAAGATATTGGTAAATACCATCAAGGTCTTTTTTGTATTTGGCAGTATCTTCCATAAGATCTACCACATTAAATTTGTTGGCTTTAAAGGCTTTGTACAACTGCTCATTTAAACCATCCCTGAATTTATATTTAATCTCTTTGGCTGTTAATTTAGTTTCGGCATTGATCTTTTGATCAATTTCGCCCATATATAAGCGCGATTCAAAAGGGATGATCATTACTTTGTGCGAAGCAGATGTTTCGCGCTCAGGTTTATTATCATTGGCTTTAAGAGTTGCGTTTTGGCCAATGATAGCAGGCGATAAAAAAATTAAGCTTAAAAAGAGAATAAGATATTTCATATTCATATTAACGCTTTTTAAATTAAAAAGTACAGAAAAAATTAATTCCTTAACCAATCTGTATTAGCAAATATCATTAGGCCTAATACGATAAATAAACCAACGTTATTAGCGTAATAAATTACTTTATCAGATACTTTTTTACCAGTAACCATTTCCCATAGAATAAACATGATGTAACCACCATCTAACATTGGTATTGGTAAAAAATTCATGAAAGCTAATGCCAATGATAAAAAGCCTGTGAATAGCCAAAATCCTTGCCAATCCCATTCAGGATTCATTTGGTCATACATTGTTTTAAATCCACCTACTGCTTTGTAAGCATCTTTAACAGTAAATATTACAACAAATTGTTTGGCCTGCATAACTATTTGCTCCATGCCGTCTTTTATTCCCTGTACAAATGCCTGGCCAATGCCAAATTTTTGCTCGTCCTCTTTTATAGTTGTAACCATTCCCGGAAGAAACCCAAGTGTACCAAGATCAGTTACCTGGCAATTTGTTTTTACAGTATCTATTCCTCTTAATAAGGTCAACTGAACTTTTGTATTTTTATTTTTAACTAATTGTGTTTTTAATTCATCAAAAAATTTAACGGGAACAGTGTTGACTGCAATTATCCTATCTTCTTTTTTAAGATCAGAATTTGCGGCATAGCTGGTGCTATCAATACCCCTTACTTTTACTATTAAACGGGGTTCAACAAATTTTGATTTTTTTATGCGTTTTAATATTTTCGAACGGTGCTCATCATTAACCGGTAAAGAAAACTTTTGTCCGTTGGCATGTACACCTTCAATAGTTGTTACACCATTCATGATGATCTCTATTGGTACACGCTTAAGATCTTTTATAGGTTTTCCATCTAGTGAAGTAATATAATCGCCATTACGTAAACCCATTTCGTATGCAGAACTATCTACAGCCACACCGTGAGGAAGGTTTGTAATAGGCAAAGTGTTTTTTCCCCAAACAAATAAAGCCATCCAAAAAATAAGAATACCTAAAACAAGGTTTACAATAATACCACCCATCATAACCAATAAACGTTGCCATGCCGGTTTGCTACGAAGCTCCCATGGTTCGGCCGGTTTGTCGATAATTGATTTATCCATTTGTTCATCTACCATGCCAGCAATTTGAACGTAACCTCCAAAAGGAAACCAGCCAATACCATATTCAGTATCGCCGATCTTTTTCTTGATCAAGGCAAAATTCATGATGTTGGCAAATGGAAAAAGGAAATCGAAGAATAAATAGAATTTATCTACACGGCATTTAAATTTTTTGGCGAACCAAAAATGACCAAATTCGTGAAGGGTTACAAGTATTGTCAGACTTAAAAATAACTGGGCAATTTTAATAAACATAATATGGTTTTATTTTAACAACTAAATAGCTTAAATTGTAATTAATTAAGCAGCTAAAGTTACAGTAATTTGGCGGGGTTTTAAAGAAAAAAGAGTGCCTTTTAAGTATTATTATGAACTTAAAGTTGTTGGTGAGCTAAAATCCTTGCTTCCTTGTCGCAATCAACGTATTGCTGGTAATCAGGGTTTTTAATAAAGCTGAATTTTTCCATTGTATTGCCTACAACATCGCTCATTTGCAAAAAGCCTATCTTATCTTCTAAAAAAGCCTGTACTGCTACTTCGTTTGCTGCATTTAACACGCAAGGCATATTGCCACCTTTATTCAAAGCACTAAAAGCCAATTTTAAATTTGTGAAAGTATCCAGATCGGGTTTTTCGAAGGTTAATTGCGGGTATTTTAAAAAATCAAAACGTGGAAAATTATTTTTGATCCTGTGTGGAAAACCCATTGCATATTGTATTGGCAATTTCATATCCGGCAAACCCATTTGGGCTTTCATACTACCATCTTCAAACTGTACGATACTATGAATAATGCTTTGCGGATGCACGATCACATCAATTTTTGAAACCTCTAAATTAAATAACCATTTTGCTTCAATAACTTCAAGCCCTTTATTCATAAGGCTGGCAGAGTCTATAGTTATTTTAGCGCCCATGCTCCAGTTGGGATGTTTTAGGGCTTGTGCTTTTGTAACATTAGCAAGATCACTTCTTGTTTTACCTCTAAACGGGCCCCCACTTGCTGTTAAATAGATCTTTTCAATTGTATTTTCCCATTCACCGGCAAGGCATTGAAAAATAGCCGAATGCTCACTATCAACGGGATAAATATTTACTGCATTTTCAAACGCTAATCGTGTTACTAATTCACCTGCAACTACCAGTGTTTCTTTATTGGCAAGTGCAATTTGTTTTTTATGTTTAATGGCGTTGATAGTAGAAGCAAGGCCGGCGTAACCAACAATACTTGCCAAAACAAGATCTATGGTTTCCATCTCTACTATTTGCTCAACCGCTTTTGCCCCTGCATAAACCTTAATATCTGCTTTTTGAAGTGCTTCTTTTACGACCTGGTATTTTGATTCATCAGCAATAACAACCGCGTTTGGATTGAATTCTAAGGCCTGTTTAATTAAAAGGTCAGCATTTGTGTTGGCCACTAAAACTTCTGCAACAAAATGGTCAGGGTTCTCTCTTATTACTTCTAATGCTTGTGTACCGATACTTCCGGTGCTGCCAATAATGGCTATGTTCTTCTTTTTCTCCATGAATTCTGGCACAATAATCAGCAAAAAAATCAATGTTGTAAAACTATTTTTTGCACAATAGATAATCAATAGTAAATTTGCAGCGTCTTAAGGGGTGCTTTTTGTAATTCAAAATTCAAAAGTTAAAATGAAAAAGTGATTCTTACTCATTTTAAATTATAAATTAAAAATTCATTAGGCTGAGATTAAACCCGTTAACAGTATTCGCCAAACGTTGCTGTTAAACACCTGAACAGGATAATGCCTGCGGAGGGAAATAAATTAAAATAACACATGCCCCACGTGTTGTTATGTTTAATTAAAAAAAATAAAAAAATGAACAAACAAAAAATGGCAAAGCTCGTCTTTGCGGTCGCGTGCTTTAGTATTACTAAACTACATGCGCAACACAGTTTATCGGGCCAGGTACGCTCTGATAAAAATGAAGTAGTACCATTTGCGGTTATTGGTATTAAAGATTCGCAGCTTTCTGTAACATCAAATGCTGAAGGAAAATTTAATTTCAGGAATTTAAAACCCGGAACTTATATCCTTATAACCAGATCTTTAGGTTATCTTGATAAAACAGATACTCTAATTGTAAATGCAAACAGTGTGTTTGATCCGGAGCTTGCCCAATCAAATAAACAGCTGGATGAAGTAATTGTAAATGCTACGCGTGTTGATAAGAACAGCGGTATGGCATTTAGCAATTTAGATGCTGAAACATTAAAAAAACAAAACCTTGGCCAGGATGCGCCATACATGCTAAATCAATTGCCAAGTGTTGTAGTTAATTCAGATGCAGGCGCAGGAGTTGGTTATACAGGTTTAAGAATTCGCGGTTCTGATGGCACACGTATAAATGTTACAATTAATGGTGTGCCGGTGAATGATGCCGAATCGCAGGGAACTTATTTTGTGAATATGCCCGATTTTGTTTCCAGCACAAATAATATACAGGTACAGCGTGGTGTTGGTGCATCAAGCAATGGTGCGGGAGCTTTTGGCGCCAGTATTAATTTTCAAACAAATGAGCTAAAAGATAAACCCTATGCAAACGTAATTTCAACTGCAGGTTCTTATGATACTTACAGAAATACATTAGCTGCAGGAACCGGTTTGTTGAATAATAAATTTACGCTCGATGCAAGGGCTTCAAGCATTACAAGTAATGGTTACATCGATAGGGCAAGATCAAATCTTCAGTCTTATTATCTTGCCGCGGGTTATTATGGTAAAAAAAGTGTTTTAAAATTTATTAATTTTTTAGGCCAGGAAAGAACTTACCAGGCATGGAATTATGTAGATGAAGATTCTATTAAAAAAGGAAATCGTACTTATAATTCATGCGGCGAATACTATGATGCTAATGGTAAAGTACATTATTATAAAAATGAGGTAGATAATTATAAGCAAAATAATTTCCAGCTACATTTTATACACCAGGTAAATTCTAAATTTAGTTTTAATATTACCGGCCATTATACCAAAGGCGCGGGCTATTATGAACAATATAAACAAGGACAGGATTTTGCAGATTATAATATGGAAACACCAACTTTTTATGTTAATGATTCTACTAATGTAGTCATAAACTCAACCGATCTTATTCGCCGTAAATGGCTGGATAATGATTTTGCAGGTGGTATTTTTAATTTAAATTATTCTGCAACTTCAAAACTGGCATTTACCTTAGGCGGTGGTTATAATACCTATTTTGGAAAACATTTTGGCCGCGTGATGTGGGCGCAATATGCATCTAACAGTGAATTAGACCATGAATACTATTTTGAAACAGCCAATAAGAATGATGGTAATATTTATTTAAAAACCAATTACAAGCCTATGTCTAACCTAAATGTATTTGTTGATCTGCAGGTTCGTAATGTAGAACATCGCTTTTTAGGTTTAAATGATTCTATACTATTTGAAATTAAACCGCAAACCCAATCTTACACTTTCTTTAATCCAAAAGTAGGAGTGAGTTATGATGTAACATCAAAATTAAATGTATATGCTTCTTTTGCCATGGCAAATAAAGAGCCTAACCGTAATGATTTTGTTCAAAGTACTGTAAAAAGCCGCCCTAAACCTGAGCAATTAATGGATATTGAGGCAGGTCTTAAATACCAAATGAAAAACATTTATGCCGCTGCAAATTTTTACAACATGCAGTACAAAGATCAGTTGGTGTTAAACGGGGCTATAAACGATGTTGGCGCTTATAATCGCGTAAATGTTGCCAAAAGTTTTAGAAGAGGAGTAGAGTTAGAGTTGAATGCTAACCTTGGCAAATATTTTGCAGCCGGTGGAAACGTTGCCTTATCTCAAAATAAAATTGAAAAGTTTATAGAGTTTATTGATAGTAGCGATGCTTCTTATAGTGTTTATACGCAATATAAAAAAGAATACAGTAATGTAGATATTTCTTTCTCTACAAATATTGTTTCTTCAATTATGTTAATGATAAAACCTATAAAAAATATGGAGATCACTTTTATTAATAAATATGTCGGCCGTCAGTATTTGGATAATACAGCAAATAGCAAACGTAGTATCGATCCGTACAATGTTGTTGATGCAAGATTTAATTATACAATCAAAACAAAATTAATTCCTGAAATTGGCTTCATGTTCAGTATATATAATTTGCTTAGCGCTAAGTATGAAACCAATGGTTATACATTTAGCTATTATACCGATACTAAGCTGAGTACCTATAATTATAAGGCTCCGGCTGCACCGCTTAATTTTTTAGGTGGAATAAGTTTAAAGTTTTGATAAAACAGATCTAATGTCAGTTCGAGTAGCGAAGCGTATCGAGAACAATAAATACTTCTCGATATAATTTTCGCAAAGAGCAAGCGAAAATTTACTCGAAGTGACAATTTTTGATACCATAAAAAAGTCCCGGTTATTAGCCGGGACTTTTTTGTTTTAAATGATTTGTATTATTTAATATCGTTCAATACATTCGTAGCTTCGTGAATGTAAATATCTTTAGTTACATTTTTCACCCATCTGTTCTCACGATTTAAACGGGTTGTATCTGCTCCAAATTTAGCAACATCATCCGTTGGTAACTCACCTGTAAAGCCTTTAATTTCTTTTCTCAGGTCTTCGTATTTTTTATTTTGTTCTCTTAATTGTTGTTGTTCAGCTCTGAATTTTTCTAAGTTCAAACTATATTTAGTATCGTCTCTTTTAGATTTTACTTCTTTTGCCTGTGCTTCTACCAAATTAAACTGTGGACTTTTTTTGATACGTGCCTGGCTGTTTTTAATTACACTTGAATAATTAATATTTTTAAATTCAACATAATCTGCTTTTGGGATCTCATCCCAAGGCATAGGATTATCCATTTCTTTTTCACCAAGATCAATGAATGCATAAGGATCTGGTAATAACACATCCGGTATTACACCTTTTAATTGTGTTGCGCCACCGTTAATACGGTAGAATTTTTGTTGGGTGATCTTTACTTGTCCAACCGGCTTAATAGTATCAAACTGTGGTAACAAAAAATTATCTAGATCAACAAACGATTGCACAGTGCCTTTACCAAAACTTGGTGTGCCAATAATTACACCGCGCTTGTAATCCTGTATAGCCGCAGCTAGGATCTCACTTGCACTGGCACTATTGTGATTTACCATAATGGTTAACGGGCCATCCCAAACAACATCAGGATTTCTATCGTCCATTACATTACGCATATTGTTTTTACCTTGTACCTGTACTACCGGCCCTTTAGGAAAGAACAAGCCTGCCATCATAACAACTTCCTGTAAAGATCCGCCACCATTATCACGCAGGTCAATAATCAAACCTTTAATGTTTTGTTTCTTTAATTTATCTATTTCTTTACGCATGTCGTTTGAGCAACCACGAGCGCCTGTGCGTGTAAAATCAGTATAGAACGAGGGTAAATAGATATAACCGATCTTGTTCTTATTTTCAAGAACCGCGCTTTTTGCAAACGTTTCTTCAATTTCAATAACATCTCGAATGATGGGAATCACTTTAATACTGTTATCGGTTTTTTTAACCGTTAAACGTACTTCTGTGCCTTTTTTACCTTTAATATGTTCAATAGCCTCGTCAATATCCATATTGGTGATATCTACAGGTTCCTTATTGCCTTCGCCAACTTTTATGATATGGTCTCCGGCTTTTAGATCACCTTGCTTATAACTAGGGCTTCCAACAATAATTTCGCTCACCATTAAAGCACCGTCTTTAGATTGTAAACGTGCGCCAATACCTTCAAACTGACCGGTCATTACCTGGTCAAATTTCTTTTTTTCTTTAGGAGCAAAATATTCCGTATGGGGATCATAAACACCGGTAATAGCATTTGCAAAAGTTGAGAAACGCTCACGGGAAGTGATCTTATTTAAACGTTTGAACCAATCTTCATTTGCTTTTAAAGTTTTACGTCTTGCTTCAACCTCTAATGTATCGTATGATTTTACTTTCCAGGCAGTATCTTTCTTTTCAATCGCTTTTTCCTGTCTTTGCAACATATCATCTAAGCGTAATAAAACCTGGTATTTTATCATTTTACGCCATTCATTCTTTAATTCTGTTTCACTTTTAGCGTAAACTGTTTTTTCAAAATCGGTCTCATATTCTTCGTCAACTGTATAATCAAAAGGTTTTGATAAAAGCTCTTTATTCCAGTTCTCTTTTTCCTTTAAACGTTTGCTGTAAATATCAATTGATTTTGCGTAAAAATCGTGACGTTGATTTAATAACTGATCATCAATATCACGGCGCGATTTACCAAGCTCATCAATATCATTCTGAAGTAAGAATTTTTTATTATAATCCAAACGCTTCATGTAAAGCTCAAAAACTTTTTCGCTAAAAGCATCATCCAGCTTTTGGGGTGAATAATGGTTTTGGTTAAGGCTTCCAAAAAGCAATTCA
The DNA here is from genome assembly GCA_013816615.1 of Bacteroidota bacterium. Taxonomy (GTDB): domain Bacteria; phylum Bacteroidota; class Bacteroidia; order B-17B0; family Aurantibacillaceae; genus Aurantibacillus. Next base: position 787 of record JACDED010000068.1, on the reverse strand, counting down.
AAAATAACGTCGTTCTTATCAAAAACAAATTTTATCAATGTAAACGACGAGAGGAATATAACCCCTGTAATTAGAAGGGTTTTGGCGGTTATTTTAGATACTAGCTTTTGCATATATACAAATTTAATTTTTTTAAATGTAATTTCATATTAACCCATCACATATTTTGCCAGACTTGGTAAAAACTTGTTTAAATATTGTTAAATGCACACCGCATAAGAATGCTATATTTAGGCGGTAAATAAAGAAATTATGATAGATTTTTCACGCGCTCAGTTAACTCATTTTTGTGTGCATTTTGTTGGGAATAAAGGTTTGGGCGAAGAGCTTACTTTAAGCGATAAGGTATTTGAATTTAAAGATGATTTTGTAAAAGAAACTGTTTTGCGTTACTTCTTAACCCCTTTTAAAACGGATATCTATTACCAGTTTAAAGGTAAGGTGGATGTTTCTCTTGATAGTGTTGCCAACGCCTGCGAAGATCTGTTCACATCTCAAAAAGAGTTTGTAAAACAAAGTAAACAAGCTGCAAAACATTTATATAACCAAAGCATGCATCCAAAAATAAAAGGTGGCGAATTTTATACTTGCTTTTTTAGAGATGCTATGGTAGATGGAGAATTATGCAACGCTTTAGGATTTTTTAAGACCGAGAGTAAAGAAACCTACCTGAAAGTTTATCAGCATGTTGACAATTTTGACATAGACTGCGATAATGGCATAAACATTAATAAGCTTGATAAAGGCTGCCTGGTATTTGATACAGATAAAAAGAACGGCTATAAGC
>JACDED010000067.1:19369-23340 GCA_013816615.1 Bacteroidota bacterium | reverse complement strand
ATCAAACTCTTTGAGCATTGAGGCAATTTGTTCTGGACTGAATCGTTTTTTCTTCATTTTTGATTAGGTTAATTTATTAGTTTTTTTTCTACTAACAAATAGTCCTAATTTTGGGGGAGCTTACAATACGCCGCCATTAGTGCTGGGTTCAAAAACCCACACATTTACATTTATTTCCAACTCCGGTTCTGACTGACCCGGAATAAAATCATTTAATAATTGGGTACACACTAAGGGTGACGACTGCGTTTGAGGAGTAATTATAGTACCGCAGTTTTGCGCATTTAGCTTTGCCGCAATAAATACAGCAAGAAAAATAAAACTTTTCCTGATTATTTTTTTCATAATAATTTAAATTTGGTTTATAAATAATACACAATAATTGTAATCATTAATTTATGCGCATGCAATACGTGTTTAAACGTATATTTTAAATGAATATATCCTTATCTATAAAGAAAAAACGTCCCATCTTCCAGCAGAACTTTTTTTTGTCATTCCGACGAAAGGAGGAGTCCCAGATCCTTCCTTCGTCAGGATGACATGTTATTAAATAGATCACTCCAGCGCGGATACTTTGAATGCGTAAGCGATTGTAATGGAAATCCTTTTTGTTCGTATCCTCACAAAAAGATTGTAATACGGCAAAAGCGCAGTGTGCTTTTGAGCGGGCCTGTGTGTTAGCTTGTGTAAGTGCGGCCCGAAGGGATACGCCAAAAAAAAAAATCAAAAAGATCTTCTATTGTTACGGCAACACTTTTTATAGATACACAGAATGTAAAACAAAAACGCCCCACCTTTTCGGGTAGAGCGTTTTAATATTTCTAAAAAAAGGTCGCAGATCCTTCCTTCGTCAGGATGACATATTACTACAAATGTATCACTTCTCCATAAGCAGCAGCAGCAGCTTCCATAATAGCTTCGCTCATGGTTGGATGCGGGTGAATTGTTTTAATTAATTCGTGTCCGGTTGATTCTAATTTTCTTAATGCAACTATTTCAGCGATCATTTCAGTTACGTTAGCACCGATCATATGCGCTCCTAAGATCTCGCCGTACTTCGCATCAAAGATGATTTTTACAAAACCATCTTTTGCGCCCGAAGCACTTGCTTTACCGCTTGCAGAGAATGGGAATTTACCAACTTTAATTGTGTAACCGGCTTCTTTAGCTTTCTTTTCAGTAAAACCCACGCTTGCAATTTCAGGAACACTATACGTACACCCCGGAATGTTATTGTAATCGATCGGATCAACATGCATGCCTTTAATTTTTTCAACGCAGGTAATGCCTTCTGCACTGGCAACGTGAGCCAATGCCTGGCCGCCAACACAATCACCAATTGCGTAATACCCGGCCACGTTAGTAGCATAAAATTTATCGGTAACAATTTTACCTTTATCCGTTTTAATTCCTGTTTCTTCTAAACCTAAACCTGTAATATTAGCTTCTATACCAACCGCCGAAAGAACGATCTCTGCATCTAACGTTATATTACCTGTTTTTGTTTTAATATTTACTTTGCAGCCATCGCCTTTTGTATCAACACTTTCAACCGAAGCTTCGGTCATAATTTCAACACCTACTTTTTTAAACGATTTTTCTAATTGCTTGCTTACTTCTTCATCTTCTACCGGAACAATGTTTGGTAAAAATTCAACTACAGTAACTTTAGTACCCATGGTTGCATAAAAATAAGCGAACTCTACGCCTATTGCACCACTACCCACCACTACCATTGATTTTGGCATATTTGGTAAGCTCATAGCTTCGCGGTAACCAATAATTTTTTTACCATCCTGTGGTAAATTTGGTAACTGACGCGAGCGGGCGCCTGTTGCAATAATAATATGTTTGCCTTCATAGGTTGTAGTTTTACCATCTGCAGTAACATCTATTTTTTTTCCTGCTTTTACTTTTGCAGTACCCATGATCACATCGATCTTATTTTTTTTCATTAAGAACTGAATGCCTTTGCTCATGCCATCAGCAACATCGCGACTACGTTTAATAACACCGTTAAAATCCGCTTTAATATTATCGGCACTGATACCGTAATCTTTTGAATGATTTAAATATTCAAATACCTGCGCGCTTTTTAATAAGGCTTTAGTTGGTATACAACCCCAGTTAAGGCAAATACCACCCAAACTTTCTTTTTCGATGATAGCTGTTTTAAATCCTAATTGCGCCGCGCGGATAGCGGCTACATATCCACCCGGGCCACTTCCTATTACTATTATATCGTAGTTCATATTTGTTTATTTTAAAGAGTTCTAATTTAATAATTTATTTGATTTGAAAATTTTTAACCCGTTTAATTTATCGTTTTTCCTTCGCTATCGATCTCTACCACATCAAAACCAAGCTTTTTCACTTTTTCAAGGTTAGTAGCTTTATCGCCCACAACAACAATAACCATGTTATTATATGGTAAATACTTTTTTGCAAGTTGGTCAATTTCATTCTTAGAAATAGAATTCAGGATCTCACCTTGTTTGGCAACATAATCTTTTGATAAACCATAATCCAACACGCGTTTGATGAAGAGTAATTTTTTACCCGGCGACTCGTATTTTAATGCGTCGCTTTGCGCAATGGCATTTTTTGTGAAACTTAATTCTGAATCTGTAATTCCATTAGCAGTATAATTTTTTAATTCTTTAAAGATCTCAACTAAAGCACTATCGGTTGTATTTGCTTTAAAGCCACCTTCTATAACATAAGGTCCTGCGTATTTCGTTCCTGAAAACCCTGAGTGCGAGCCATAGGTCCAGCCTTTTATTTCGCGCAATAAATAATTTATACGGCTGTTAAACGCATCAGCAAAACTGTAATTCATAATGCTTGCTTTATAAAATTCGCCGGTTGCCTCATAAGGCAAGGCAATGTAGCCCACCTTTATCTCGCTTTGCGCTGCTTTTTTCTTGTCAACAAAATAGATCTTTGTTTTTTCGATCTTAGGTATTGCTGAATTATTGGGCGTTGCAGGAGACCCGGGTTTTACTTTTGAAAGAAATGCAAGGTCTGCTTCCACTTCTTCTTTTGTAGCGGCCCCATTTACAGCAACCGATATCATTGCAGAATTTAAGGTCTTGTAATAATTCTTTACATCCTCCAATGTAATACCATTAACAGTTTCCATTGTGCCGGTACCGGGATATCCTAAAATATGATCTGGTCCGTACAATATTTTCTTTAAAGCCATTTCAGCTAATGCAGGTGCATTGGTTTGACGGAAATTAATCGCATCTAACTGCGCTTTTTTCTTAATATCAAATTCTTCCTTGTCAAATTTAGGTTCCATTAAACTCTCTTCTACTAATTTTAAAGTAGCTTTTAAGTTCTTTTTATTACTTTCAATACTGATGGTAATATCTTCCTGTCCGGAGTAAATATTCATATTTGAACCTAACCTGTCTAATTTATTTTCTATCTCTTCAGCAGTTGTTTTTAAAGTGCTTTGCTCTAACATCGTTGCCATTAGTTCAGACACTCCCGATTTTTCTTTTTGTTCGAACAAATGACCAGCCTTAAAGCTTATTAAAATATTAACGATTGGAAATTCGTTATCTGAAATACCAATTAAAGGAATAAGATCATTTAATTTAGTTGTATAAAAATTTGGTACAGGAACCGGAGAAGCCGCTTTAGCCGGAGGAGTTAGCGTTCTGTTAAAATTATCTTTTGGTTCTTTAAAGCTAAGGTTTTTGTATTCTGCGCTTTCTGCTTCAACAGTACGTTCGTACATTTTCCAATTGTCAGGTTGTGCTCTCAGGTCACCTTTTTCTTTAGGCAGGCAGCTTATTGCCGAGTAGGGTTTATTTTTAATGTAAGTATTATAAACGCGCATCACATCTGCTTTTGTTAAGGCTTTGCGCGCAGCAATTTCTTTCTTTAAAAGATTAGCATCTTTAGTATACGTAAAGTTTGAAGCAAGTGTTGCACCTTTACCCTGCACAGTGCTGAGC
>JACDED010000067.1:0-19359 GCA_013816615.1 Bacteroidota bacterium | reverse complement strand
GTGCTGAGCTTACCATACAGGTCACTTTCAAAACCGGCTTTAAATTTTACAAGATCATCGTCTGTTACGCCTTTCTTTTCCCAATTAACCAATACTGTTTTTAATTCTTTTTCCATATCGGTTAACGACACACCGGCGCTTGAAACAATGGTAATAGCGAACTGGCCTCCCAATTCTCTTGCAAAATGATACGCATTTGCATTTACTGCTTTTTGGGTTTCGATAAATGCTTTGTAAAAGGGGGCACCTTGTGAGCCACTTAACACCTGGGCCAATGCTTCTAAAGCGGCTTCATCTTTATGATTGAACGGTACTGTTTGATAAGCAATGCTTAATAAAGGAAATTTTACATTGTCTTCATAAGACACATAGCGATTAGCTTCTAACTTGAAATCCGGTACAATTTGTTTTTTTACTTCAGGGCCCCTTTCGATGCTACCAAAATATTTTTGCACCATTTGTAAAACCTCATCTGTTTTCACATCACCTGCAATGGTTAACACAGCATTATTAGGGCCATACCAACGCATATAAAAACGTTTAAGATCATTTACATCTACACGGTCAAGATCAACCAAATAACCAATGGTAGACCAGCTGTATGGATGTCCTTTAGGATAAAAAGCTTCGCCGCCTTTTTCGCGTACCAAACCATAAGGTGCGTTATCATAACGTTGGCCTCTTTCGTTTTTTACAGTAGCACGTTGCACTTCAAATTTTTTCTGTGTAACAGAATCCAATAAAAAGCCCATTCTATCTGCTTCAAGCCATAACATTTTTTCAAGTTGATTACTTGGTACTGTTTCAAAATAATTTGTACGATCTGTATTTGTGCTACCATTTAAAGTACCACCCGCTTCGGTAATAATTTTAAAATGTTGCTCATCTGCCACGTTCTTCGAACCCTGGAACATCATGTGCTCAAAAAAATGCGCAAAGCCGCTACGTCCCTGTTGTTCGCGGGCACTACCAACATGATAGGTAACATCAACATAACAAATAGGATCGCTATGATCTTCGTGAATTAAAATGGTTAAGCCATTACTAAGCTCATATCTTTTGTAAGGAATAACGATCTCATCGCCAACTTTTTTAACCTCTTCTATTAAATTCGGAATTGGATAAATTGTATTATTTGAACCCGGGCCGGAAACATTTTTTTGGGCTAAGGCAACAATAAGACAACTGCTTATAAAAATAACTGTAAGAAATATTTTTTTCATAGTTTGCGATTCTGTTAATTACGCCTTGCAACTTTCAAGGCCTAATGTTGAATTAAAGGAGCAACAAATATAACAGAAATGTAATTTTATAACACATTAAAATTGGTATAATTTAGCATAATTCAACAGCCTGTTTTATAAACATTTAACACGCTTCTGCGATAAAACAAATTTTTGTGTGTACCTTTGTGTTATATAAAATTTATACCCATGTATCCTGAAGCAATTGTAAACCCAATGAAAGCCGAATTAACTGCGGCAGGTTTTAAAGAATTAACGAGTCCTGAAGATGTAGATAAAGCTGTTAAGGCTGAAGGCACTACTTTATTGGTAGTAAATTCAGTATGTGGTTGTGCCGCAGGTGCTGCCCGCCCAGGAGTTAAAAAAAGTCTTGAGAACGGTAAAAAGCCAAGTAATTTAACCACTGTTTTTGCAGGTTTTGATATTGATGCTGTTAACCAGGCAAGAAAGCATTTTTCGCCATACCCGGCAAGCAGCCCCGCCATTGCATTATTTAAAAATGGTGAATTGGTACACTTTGTAGAGCGCCATAATATTGAAGGCCATAATGCTTTGGCGATTTCAGAGCATTTAAAGGCAGTTTACGACGAGTTTTGTTAATAAACAAAAAACAAATCTTTAAAAGGCGCATTTTTTTGCGCCTTTTTTTATTTATTTAGGTTACTTTTGTCACGAAAATGAATTAATAAAAAAACCCGATAAAATGAAACTATTCAAAATTTTAATTGCTTCTCTATTACTTACAGTAGGAAGTGTAAGCTTTACCTCTTGCGGAGGCGATAAAGAAAAAGAAGTAAACCCATTAGCAGATAGCTTAGCTGGCGTTAACGGTGAGTTAAACGGTAAATTAAGCGAAAAAGAAGCTGCTATGCAGGAATTTATTTCGTCTTTTAACGAGATCCAGGAAAACCTGAACGCTATCAAAGAAAAAGAAAAGATCGTTTCAAACGCCAGCTCACAAGGCGATGTTAAAAGCAAAGAAGATCAAATTAAAGAAGATATCCAGGCTATTTACGACTTAATGTCTAAAAATAAGAACCGTATCAGCTCTTTAAGCAAAAAATTAAAGAACAGTAATTTAAAATTAGAAGGTTTAGAGAAAATGATCGAGAACCTTCAAAACAGCATCAATTTAAAGGATGCAGAAATTGCTGAGCTGAAAACCAAAATGGAAGGTTTAAACATTGAACTTTCTAACTTAACTACAAACTACCAGGAAGTAGAAGCCGAGGTTGCTGCTAAAAAAGAAGAGATCAATACAGCTTATTACGCAATTGGTACTTCTAAAGAATTAAAAGCAAAAAATGTTATTTCTAAAGAAGGTGGATTTATTGGCCTTGGAAAAACAACTAAAGTAAAAGAAGATTTTAATAAAGAATATTTTACTAAAGTAAATATCGAGCAAACAACAAGTATTAGTATTGGTGCTAAAAAAGCTAAGTTAATTACTACCCACCCTAGTGGATCTTACAAAATGATTGGCGAAAAACCGGTAGAAAAAATTGAAATTACAAACGCTAAGGAATTCTGGAGCGCTTCAAAATACTGTGTTATTATTATTGAATAATAAGCATTAATTCAAATTAAAAGCCGTGTAGACCATGTTTACACGGCTTTTTTTATTTACTGTATATCGGAAAGTTTCGGAGCGCCATGGATATGAAGGGTTTAGCTCGGGCGAGTTTTTTCTCGCCCAGCCGTAGCGATAGCGTAGCCCGAAATAGCCCAGCCGGCGCCCAAAAAGAAATTAATGACGGTAAGAACTGTTTATTATAATAAAATGAAGTGAAATTGTCTCGACTCCGCTCGACATGACAATATAAAAATTACTTGATCTTCCTCGCCGCCACCATCATTTCTTCGCCAATATTGAAAGCGGAAAGCGTATTGTAAATGATATTATGAATGAAAACGAACAGCTTTAATTGCCACATAGGTTTACTCGTAAATTTATTAAAATATTGCTGACGTTCAGCCGCATTAATGCTTAAGTTAGCTTGTGCGCGGGTTTGCTTTTTACTGCTTTTAAATTTTTTAATTATCGGTAACAAGGTATACATGATAAATAATTTTATTTCGAAAGATGATTTTATTTTAACAACCTCGTAACCATTATGCTCTAAAATTTTTGTAATAGTTTCTTTTCCAAAATAATTTACGTGATCAAGCCCCATCATTTTCCAATTATCTTTATGACGTTTAGCGAAGTAACTGTCTATCTGAGGCACCTGTAAAAACAAATAGCCGCCCGGTTTGGTAAGCTTATTGCATTTTGCAAGAAACTCATCAGCTTTATCAATGTGTTCCAAAACGTCCCACATGGTAATAATGTCGAATTGTTTTGTATCATCCATTTCAAAAAAATCAATATGATCAACCGGTAATTTAAGATCGTTAACACAATACAGATACGGTTGCTCAGAGATCTCTACCCCGTAAACATCATAACCTAGTTCTTTCCCTGCAAGCATAAAATGGCCCCAGCCTGCGCCAAGATCAAACAACTTACCCGACTTAATGAATTTTTGTATGAATTTAAAACGAAGTTTATGACGCTGTACTTTTATCCAGTTATTACCGGCACGCACAGCTGCTGTAACATCAGCATTCTTGTACTGTGTATATTCAATTCGTTTACGGTAATATGGAGGTATAAAATGTAGATCGCACACATCGCAGGTTACAACGGCAAATGTTTCTTTTTGATACTTTACATGAAATTTATTGTGATCTTTATTTCCGCAAACTGTACAAACTATATCTTCGGCCATAAAGCCAGGTAAAACTGTCATAAAAAATTAAGGTTTTGTTTCTATCTCAAACGTACTTTCTGTAATCGGGTTACTATCCCTGAAATAAGAAATACCGCCCCAGCTAAATATTTTCTTTTGATAAACGAAAGCCATTTGTTCTTTCACAACAACACGCTGCACAATAACAACACCGGTACCGGTAATGGTTTCTTCGGTAACACCCGGACCATATTTTGCTAATAATTGTTTCACCCTGTCAGCGCCCTGATTTTGATCAGAGTTAATTAATTTTTCGCATTCCACTAATCTCACTTTAGCATAAGCATCGCCGCCTTTGTGCGTTAAAGCTTCTTCGTAATATTTTTTAGCGTTTACAAAATCTTTGGTTGTAAAAAAACCATCAGCACTTTTTATAGCGTCTTTGTATTTAGTATCGGTTGGTGCAACAACAGCAACTGTATTTTGTTTTGCAGCTTTATCTTTTGCAGCTTTGTCAGCGGCAAGCTTATCCGCTAATTCTTTTTCTTTCGCTAATTTGTCTGCTAATTCCTTATCTAATTTTGCTTTTGCATCGGCGGCAGCTTTTTCTTTTGCCAGCTTATCCATTAATTCTTTGTCGCCTTTTGCTTTTGCTGCAGCTTCTTCATCTGCTTTCTTCTTTGCAAGCGCATCAGCTTCTGTTTTTGCTTTAGCATCAGCATCCGCTTTTTCTTTTGCTAACTTATCAGCGGCATCTTTTTCAGCTTTTGCCTTAGCGGCAGCATCATCGCCAGCTTTTTTCGCAGCAGCATCAGCCAATGCTTTTTCTTTCGCCAATTTATCGGCGGCCTCTTTTTCAGCTTTAGCTTTTGCATCGGCTTCAGCTTTTTCTTTAGCAAGTCTATCAGCTAATTCTTTATCGCCTTTTGCTTTTGCGGCTGCTATTTCATCAGCTGCTTTTTTCGCAGCAGCATCTGCAGCTGCTTTTGCTTTCGCATCAGCATCAGCTTTTTCTTTTGCTAATTTTGCATCTTCAAGGGCTTTGGCTTTTGCGGCTGCATCAGCGTCTGCTTTCTCTTTGGCAAGTTTTGCGGCTTCTTCGGCTTTAGCCTTAGCGGCTGCATCAGCAGCTTCTTTGTCGGCTTTGGCTTTTGCAGCGGTGGCTTCATCAGCTGCTTTTTTTGCAGCAGCATCTGCTGCAGCTTTATCTAATTTAGCTTTTGCTTCCGCATCCGCTTTTTCTTTAGCTAATTTATCTGCGGCTTCTTTATCTAATTTTGCTTTGGCAGCAGCTTCATCTGCAGCTTTCTTGGCAGCGGCCTCTGCTTCTGCTTTTGCCTTGGCTGCAGTTTCTGCATCTGCTTTTTCTTTCGCAAGTTTATCTGCTGCTTCTTTTTCTGCTTTTGCTTTGGCAAGCGCATCCGCTTCAGCTTTGGCTTTTGCATCAGCAGCAGCTTTGTCTTTTGCTAATTTATCTGCTAATTCTTTATCTAATTTTGCTTTAGCGGCGGCCTCATCAGCTGCTTTCTTCGCTTCTGCTTCTGCTTCGGCTTTAGTTTTAGCAGCAGCTTCTGCATCTGCTTTGGCTTTTGCTAATTTATCAGCTAACTCTTTATCTGCTTTGGCTTTTGCAGCGGCGTCTGCATCTGCTTTTTCTTTTGCTAATTTTCCAGCTAACTCTTTATCTGCTTTTGCCTTAGCATCTGCTTCGGCCTTTGCTTTCGCATCAGCATCTGCTTTTTCTTTAGCCAACCTGGCAGCTTCTGCCTCTGCTTTAGCTTTGGCAGCAGCATCTTCGGCAGCTTTCTTTGCCGCATCTTCTGCGGCCTTTTTAGCCGCGGCATCTGCTTCGGCTTTTGCTTTTGCAGCCGCATCAGCTTTAGCTTGTGCATCAGCATCTGCAGTTAATTTATTAATGTTTGCTATTTGTTCTTTCGGATAGGCTTCAGTAGGTTTTAATCCTAATGCAGTTTGGTAATTACTTATCGCAGCTTGCCATTCTTTTGATTTAAAAGCTTTATCGCCCGCTTTTACAGCATTCTGAAAATTTGCTTCTTTTTCCTTTTCTTTATTTTTAATGTCTTTCTCTGCTTCTTTGATAGTTTGCATTCCAGAGATCATTTGCTCTAAATAGGCTTTGTCGTATTCAAAATTATCTTTGTTAGCGTTGTAACTATATTTATTTAAGGGTTGATTAAGCAAAGAATAATCAACACCTTCATAACGTTTAAAGAGAGATAAACTCGCTTCAATATCTGCAAATTTTAAAGTTGCTTTTTCGGGCGGAACACCCATCGTACTTACCGAGAATTTTTTAGAAACATAGCCATCTTTAGAAACAATAACCATGTAATCACCTCCTAAAGGCAATGTAAAAAAATAGTTTCCTCCGCCATCTGTCATGACGCTGTTTACTACTTTTCCGCTTTGCGTAACCTGTATTGTTGCCCCACCTAAATTTGTACTTTCATCTGAAATATTTCCTTCAAAACGAATGGGAACAGTTTGGCCAAAGTATGGAATAGAAATAGCAGATAATAAAAAAATTAAAATTATACGCTTTAAAGTCATACCTTAGTTTGTAGTAACACAATCAGAAACTAAATTTACAAAAAAATGCCAACAAATTCTTAATTTTTTTATTGCAAATGCTTAAAATTGTTAACCATAGTTATTGGGAAAAAAAATTACTTTTTAAAAAATTTGATCTTATCATTATAGGAAGCGGAATTGTAGGGCTTTCTACAGCTGTTTCATTCAAACAAAAAAACAAAAAAGCAAATATCCTGATCCTTGAAAGAGGGATATTGCCAAGTGGTGCAAGTACAAAAAACGCAGGCTTTGCGTGCTTTGGCAGTGTAAGCGAATTATTAGACGACCTTAGTAAAATGAGCGAGGAAACTGTTTGGAAAACCGTTGAAATGCGTTGGCAGGGTCTTGAACTTTTACGGAAAAGATTGGGAGATAAGCATATCGGTTACCAGTCTTACGGAGGTTATGAACTGTTCGATGATGAAAAGATCTTTGGTAAGTGCTCGGAAAATATAGATTCGCTTAACAGCAAAATAAAAAAGAATATTGGCCTTAAGAATTGTTACTCTCTTGTAGCTTCAAAAGATATAAAGTTTAAGAACATAAATGGCATTATTTATAATAAACACGAGGGGCAAATTGATACGAGCTTAATGATGAGTAACCTTATAAAGCTTGCTTATGAACTGGAAATAACTATTTTAAATTCGATACAGGCATCAAAAATAAACAGCTTGAAAAATTCGGTAGAAATTGAAAGCGATTACGGCACTTTTAAAGCCTCTAAAGTTGTTGTTGCCACTAATGGTTTTGCAAAACAATTATTAAAATTAAAGGATGTGGAACCTGCACGTGCCCAGGTTTTAGTTACAAAGCCAATTAAGAATTTAAAAATAAAAGGAACATTTCATTACCAACAAGGTTATTATTATTTTAGAAATATTGATGACCGTATTTTATTTGGTGGAGGAAGGAATCTTGATTTTAAAGGAGAAACAACTCCTGAGCTTGCACTTAATAATAAGATACAGAAACATTTAGATAAATTACTTAAAGAAATGATCCTCCCGGGAATTCAATATGAGATCGATCACAGGTGGAGCGGAATTATGGGTGTAGGCAGCGAAAAAAGACCGATCATAAAACTCGTACAACCAAATGTTTTAGCAGCCGTAAGAATGGGTGGCATGGGTATTGCCATTGGAAGCATGGTTGGTGAACAAGCCGCTAAAGAAATTAACTAAACTATAATTATCTTTACTATAATAATATGTCTAAACAAATAACAGGTAATTACACATACGAAGTTTACCCTTCAGCGGATACTTTAAATAAAACGGATAATGACTTATTGACTGCCGCCAAGCGAGCTATATTAAATGCTTATGCACCCTACTCAGGTTTTAATGTTGGAGCTGCTGTTTTACTAGATGACGGAACTATTGTAACAGGTAACAACCAGGAAAACGCTGCGTATCCATCAGGGTTGTGTGCTGAACGGGTTGCTGTTTTTTATGCTTCATCACAACATCCAGCAAAAAAAATTGTTGCTATTGGTATATCTGCCACTTCAAGAGATCAATCTATAAACGTTCCGGTTCCGCCATGTGGTGCTTGTCGCCAGGCATTAGCCGAGTATGAAATAAAATTTGAAACACCTATTCGTTTAATTATGGGCGGAGAAAGTGGAGAAGTTTTTATTAGCCCATCAATTTCGAATTTATTACCGCTTTTATTTTCATCTAAAAATTTAGGTAAATAAAATATTATTTTTTGGAGCTTGCTTTTTAGAAATTGGAACATGATTTTTTAAGATTCATCTAATTTTTTGATGTTACCCAAAATTTGTTTGTAACCAAACACAACCTTTATTTTTTCTTTCCGTAAAATATAATCAATAAGGCACTTTTCTCTACAACGTAATAAGATCATACTCTTAAAGGGAGTCTTATAGTCCAGTATTAACCTTAAAACTAAAATCAAATCTAAAAAGACAATAAAAAAAATGAAAACTACTACAAAAACACTAACCCCACTTAAATCTCATTGTCATGAAAACAAAACTCTATCTTATCGCCCTGCTTGGCGTTATTGTTCAGACAATAATATGCGGCCAAACAAACAAAATTGCCAGTGCTAATGAAACAACAACTACTACACCTTTTAATTACTCGTTCTGGAATGCCTACGCAGATAAACTTAATTTAACTGCACCTGAGAGAAAAGAATTTATTTCCTCTCACCAACGATTGCATAATTCTCAAAGCAATCATTTAACACAAAAACCAATACAGCCTCAAGATCCAAACAGTGTTTTTGCAGGCCCTTGTGTAAACATCGATTTTGAAAGCGGTAATACTAGTGGCTGGAACCCAACATGTGGTTTTCACCCAATATTTAATCCATTAGGTTGCTGCCCAAATCCGGGTGGACAACAAACCATTATGCAAGGCACAGCAGTTGATCCTGCGGGTGGCTTTCCTGTTGTTGCAAACGGCGGTAATTTTTCTTTACGTATTGGTAACAACCAGGTAAACGGTGAAGCTGACAGAATTGAGCAAACATTTATGGTTAGTGCTACTAATGCCAACTTTACTTATCGTTATGCTGTTGTTTTTCAGGATCCCGGCCACGTTGCTACAGAACAACCGGCTTTTCAAATTGAAATGTTAGATAGTTTAGGTACACAAATACCTTGTACGTTTTATAATGTAGCTGCCGGCGGAAATATTCCCGGCTTTTTTAATTCACCCAACTTAGCAGGAGTTGTGTTTAAACCGTGGACAAACGTAATTGTTGACCTTACTAATTTTATAGGACAAAATGTAACCATTCGCTTTACAACATTTGATTGTGCATTAGGCGGACATTATGGTTACGCATATATAGATGGCAGCTGTATGTCTTTCATAAAAGGATCTGCCGATACAATTTGTGCAGGTACTACTACAAATTTTTGTGCTCCACAAGGCTTTGGTACTTATTCATGGAATGGCCCGGGATTATTAAACAATGCAACACAATGCGTTAACGTATCGGCTGTTGGTGTTTATACCTGCCAAACCACACTGGTTACAGGTTGCCAGGGGCCGGAATTTACTTACACTTTATCAAATTATCCAAAACCAATTGTATCATTTAATAGTGTTTCGCCAAACGCTTGTACTCCGCAATATAGTTTTACAAGCACATCAAGTATAAGTAACGGTTCTATCTCAAACTACATTTGGAATTTTGGTGCAACACCAACTGTTGCAATTCAAAACCCTATTCATACTTTTGCCGGCCCGGGAAATTATTCGGTAAGCCTCATAGCAATTTCTAATTTTGGTTGCAGCGATACTGCTTCTCAAAACTTAGCTATCTATCCTTTTCCGAATGCAAATTTTACTGCACCGGCAACTTGTCAAAACTCGAACGTAAACTTTAATAATACATCTACTATACCAACCGGCGCAATTACTTCTTACTTTTGGAGTTTTGGTAACGGAAATAACTCCACACAAACAAACCCGGCATTTAATTTCACAAACAGTGGTACTTTTCCGGTAAGTTTAATTGCAACCAGTAATCAAAACTGTACTTCAACTTTTACCGCCAATGTAACAATCCATCCACAGCCGGTTATCTCTTACACCAATAACAGCGCTTGTTTAGGGGCACCTACTTATTTTACAAATAATAGTAGCATTGCTTCAGGTAACATTACCAATTACATCTGGACCTTTGATGTTAACAGTAATGTAAACTCTACACTGGCAAATCCCAATTATATTTACCAGGCAGTTGGTAATTACGTTAGCAGCTTACAAGTGATCAGTAATTTTAATTGTATAAACACTGCTACGCATGCTGTAGTCGTGAATGCAATTCCAACTACATCTTTTATAGCTAATAACCAATGCTTTGGTGCTATTTCAACATTTACCAATTATTCTACTATTGCGCCGGGTAATTGGTTGACATCTTACGCCTGGAATTTTGGCAATCAGCAAACGTCGTCCCAATTGCATCCACAAGTAAATTACGGCTTACCATATAATTACATTGTGCAATTAACATCTACCTCTAACTTTGGCTGTAGCACTACATATACAGCTTTAGTAAGCATCTATAATTTACCAAATGTAAATTTCACTTCTAATAATGCTTGTTTAAATCAAACAACGCAGTTTAATAATTCAACAATTATTAGTGGTGGTAGTATTGTAAAATGGCGTTGGGATTTTCAAAATGATGGCGTTTGGGATGATACTGTTAATGTAAATCCAAACATTGTTTACCCTAATTATGGTAACTACAATACAAAACTGCAAGCTATCAGCAACTACCAATGCGCTGCACAAAAAATAAATCAAACAGTTGTACACGCTAACCCGGTTGCTAATTTCTCTACAAAATCAACTTGCTTAGGTGATGTTACTAAATTCACTAACTTCTCTACTTCTGCTGATGGCCCTATTATTAGCAACCAATGGGATTTTAACGGGGATAATGTAATGGATAATTTAATACACAGTCCGCAACACACTTATACTGCAAATGGCAGTTACCTTGTAAAATTAGAAGTGCAAACTGTACACGGTTGTGTAAACGTACAATCAAAATCGGTTTATGTAAATCCTAAACCAATGCCAGCCTTTACTGCTCCAAATCATGAAGGCTGCACAGGCTTATGCATTCATTTTTCAAACACTTCAGTTATCTCTAACGGCAGTATTAAAACTACACAATGGCAATTTGGTGACGGTACTTTACCTGATTACAGCTTAAATCCAACACATTGCTATAGTACAGGTAATTACGATGTAACTTTAAAATTAGTGAGTGATAGTGGTTGCATCAACACTTTAATACAACCAAGTTATGTGATCATTCACCCTTCGCCAATTGCAGATTTTAAAATTGAACCGGAAGAATTAGATGAACTTGATCCATCAGGCCACATTACAACTAACGCTTCGGGCGCTGTAGCAACAAGCTATTATATTAATGATGGCGGAAGCTTTGGTGTTGAGAATTTTAATTACACTTTTAAAAATGTTGAAAAAACAGTGCCTGTAATATTCCAGGTGGTAACTAATCAATACGGTTGTAAAGACACCACTTCTAAAATAATTAAAGTTAAACCATCATGGCAGGTATATGTGCCAAACACATTTACACCAAATGGCGATGGCTTAAATGATGGTTTTACAGCGCAAGGTTATAATATCAATAAATTCAGCATTCAGATCTATGATCGTTGGGGACACTTATTGTTTCAATCAGATGACATTAATAACAGGTGGGATGGTCGCACAAAAGGCAGTGAAGAGCCCATTAAACAAGATACATACGTATGGAAAATAAATGTAGTGGATGTGTTTAATAAGCCACACGATCTATCAGGACACGTTTCTATACTAAAAAGCGAATGAGGATTTGGGTTAGGTTCTCATTAAAAAAGGCTACTGAGCAATCAGTAGCCTTTTGTTATTTAAATCATCGCACAATTGATTTATTTTTCCGGCTGTATTAACAAATATGAACTGCTAAAATAAAATGTTATTTTATCCCCCATTTTTCTTGCTACCAGCACAGAAAATCACTTTGAATGAGGTTGCGCCCGCGATTGAATGGAAAGCCATGCTTTGAATTGCTTAATGTTTGCGGAGCGAGGCGGCGACCAGAGGAAGCCCCCTGAAGCCCGACAAACATTTGCAAAATTGAAGCATGCTTGAAATGAAAGCGCGAAATGGCGCCCAAATAAAACTTTAAATTCACCTTTTTTTGAAGACCTCTTGGCTAAAATTTCAACCATTCACTCACTCAAAAGCCAGTTTCACCCAAAAATTAATAGATTTCACTCATTTTAACTAAAATTTTTGTAACTGATAATCAATTACTTAATTATAAATATAAAGTTATTTGAAATTTTGGCGTAACCCTAAGTGGATATTTTACTTATAAGAAGTAAGTGTTTAAAAACAACAGCTTTTTATGGCAATTAACCCACATTTTCATCACACTAACGAGCAAATTAATGAGGAGTTAATCATCATCGAAGCCGCGAAGCAAAATCCGGAACGTTTTGGTCCTCTTTATAGCAAATACTACAAGCAGATCTTCAACTATCTATACCAACGTATGGAAGATAAAGACACTGCCTTTGACCTGACAGGCCAGGTATTTTTAAAAGCGCTTACAAATTTGCCAAATTATCAATTTAAAGGCGTGCCCTTTGCAAGCTGGCTTTACCGCATTGCTCATAACGAGATGATGCAAATGTTCAGAGTGCAAAAAGACAGGCGTGCTATTAATGCAGATATTGGCGACCTTAAATATATTTGTGAAGAACACGAAGAGCCATTTTTTGAAGAATACATTCCTGCCATAAAAAAATTATTATTAGAGTTAGATGAAGAAGATATGCAAATGGTTGAATTTCGTTTTTTTGAAAAAAGACCATTTAAAGAAATTGCAGAGATATTAGATATTACCGAAGTTAACGCCAAAGTTAGAATGTACAGGATCATAGAGAAATTAAAAAAATCGATGAGTAAATTAAAAGTATAAGATGGAACCGAAATTTAATATAGACCGCCCGAAGATCAGTGACGAAGAAATTAAAAAGCACGAGAATTTTGAGCAACTCGTAAAACAATTCAAACAGCAAAGCTTAAATAAAGCCAAACACGATAAAAGTTGGTGGAAAAGCAAAAAGGTCCGATACTCGGCAGTTATAGCGGGCATCACCGTAATTTGCACCGTTAGTTATTTAGCTTTATTTAAAAACGAAACAAACAACACAAAAACGCATGAAACAGTAATTACTCAGGATACTAAAAAAGAAAATACCAATACAAAAAAGAATTTTATTAGCGAACCTTCGCAAAAACTAAAAGTAAACTATACTGCTTATACTATTAATAATGGTAAAGGTGGGGAAATTAAGCATCCAACTTCATCAAAAATAAAAGTTCCTAAAAATTCGTTTGTAGATAAGAACGGAAAAGATATTATTGGCGATGTGACCATTGAGTATCGTGAGTTTCATGATGCAGTGGATATTATAGCATCCGGAATTCCTATGGGTTACGATAGCGCCGGCACAAAATACACTTTAGAAAGCGCCGGAATGTTTGATATTAAAGGGTCGCAGAACGGCCAGCCCGTTTATATTAAAAAAGATAAAACAGTTGAAGTTGAATTAGCATCTGCAAATCCGGACAACCGGTTTAATCAATATTATTTAGATACCGTTGCAAAGAACTGGAAATATCTTAAAAAAGATGATCAGCTTAGCGTTTTAAAACCGCAAAATAAAGCGCACGAAAAACCAAATGATATTGAGAATAATCCAAAACTGCAGAATTTAAAAAATCAAATTGAGGTTGTTATTCCAAAAAGAATTGACAGTGTAAAAATTGTTTTCACTAAAAAAATTGATGCAGTCCCAAAAGCAAATGCACCTGCAAAAATAAATAAACCAACTCCGGGTCGTCCTACTTTTGTTCTTGAAGGCAGTTATAATGAGTTTCCTGAGCTTGCAGCTTTTAGTAACGTAATTTTTGAAGTTGGGCCAGAGAATAAGAACTACTATCCACAAATGCATGAAATAACATGGAGCGATGTTAAAGTAAGCGAAGGCCCAATAAAAGGAAAAAATTACCAGCTTACATTAACCTACCGCAAGCAAGTTGAAAAACTGGTTGTGTACCCTACTCTTAAAGGTGCCGATCTTGAAAAGGCAGAAAAAAAATATCAGCAAAAATTTACCGAATACCAGGGTTTAGTTGAAAAACGTAAAGCCGAAGAGCAACGTTTAATGGCCGAAATGGAAGCCAAACAAAAAACTTACCTCGCTGATCTTAAAAAGAAACAAGACGATTACGAGAAAGAGCGCATAAAACTATTGGTAGCTTTTAAACAAAACGAGCAAAACCAATTAGCAACAAGCTTTAATAGCATGAGCATGCAAACCAAAGCAACACGCATTTTTAATGTATCCTCATTTGGTATTTATAACTCCGATTGCCCACGCAGTCAGCCTACAGGCAAAACGGTAGAGCCTATGTTTGTGATCGATGCAGAAACTTTAATAAATCCTGATCTTATTTACATGATCGACCACAAAACAAAAACAGTTTATAATATTGCTTTTAATAATGGCTTTAAAATAAATTACGATCCGCAAAATGATTATTCGATTTGTATTTTCAGGCAAAACAAATTATTTATCTGTACAAAAAACATGTTTAAAGCAACGGCAGATAAAGACAGCAATAAATTTACTGTAAACGAATTACCGGAAAGCGAAGATAATTTAGTTGACTTTAAAAAAGCATTGGAGATATGAAGCAATTAGTAGTTATAATTTTTATTGCTGCTTTTTTCATTAGCTCCGATCTTAAAAAAACAAGATCGTCTACTTTAATAAATCCTTCTTACAAAACCATTCATGCTTTTGTTGCGCTTTGCGATAACAAATACCAGGGCATTGTTCCTGTTCCGCCAAAAATCGGTAACGGACAGGATCTTAATAATAACCTTTACTGGGGTTGTGGTTATGGTGTTCGTACCTTCTTTAAAAAAAGTAAAGAATGGAAATTAATAAAAACACTAAAAATAGACAGTGTAAAACTGGAGCGTTTGGTTTTTAAACACCTTACAAAAAATTATTATTTGATCGCTGATGCGTATGATGGACGTTACATTAAAAAGTGTACACAGGACTTTTTAAACAGTTGTGCCGGTAAATTAAAAGACTCTATTCAACTTGAAAATATAACATTAGGTATTTATGGTAATTCAAAAATGATCTCGTATTCAGGCCATGATGGTTTAATGGATTTTAAATTGGATGAAAAATTTGAAAATGCAGATTCAAAAAAACGCGATTGCATTATTTTAGCATGTTATAGTAAAAGCTATTTTTCAACACATTTAAAAACCGCCAATGTAAACCCTGTGGTTTGGACAACCGGTTTAATGTGCCCCGAGGCTTATACTTTGCACAATGCACTAAGCGGTTATGTAAACGCCGAAACCAATGAACAAGTAAGGACCAGGGCTGCCCTCACCTATTCCTCTTATCTTAAATGCAGCGAAAAAGCCGCGAGGCATTTGCTTACAACAGGCTGGTAAAAAGTAAAAAATCCTTAGTCTTAAAACCCTTTTTTATAGTATATTTATGCCTTTAAATTATGGCACAATTAGTATTATTCCGTCACGGACAAAGCACCTGGAATTTAGAAAATAAATTTACCGGTTGGGTAGATGTTGAATTGACTCCAAAAGGAGTGGAAGAAGCAAAAAATGCAGGCACAAAAATAAAAGGTCTTCGTTTTGATTACGCCTATGCCTCAGCATTAAAACGTGCGCAAAACACATTGGCATTGGCGCTGGAAACAGCAGGTCATCCTCCTCTCATCCCCATTTTTAATAAAGCTTTAAATGAGCGCATGTATGGCGACTTGCAGGGTTTAAATAAAACAGAAACAGAAGAAAAATTTGGTTCTGAACAGGTTAAGATCTGGCGCAGAAGCTTTGATGTTCCACCGCCAAATGGTGAAAGTTTAAAAGACACTGCTGCACGTGTGATCCCTTATTTTGAATCTGAAATTATTCCTAAACTAAAAGCAGGGAAAAATGTTGTAATTGCGGCACATGGTAATAGTTTACGCGCCTTAATTATGTATTTGGAAAAAATGACCCCTGAACAAATTCTTGAATTTGAGATCGGCACCGGGCAACCACGTTTGTATGAATTGGATAATGATATAAAATTAATTTCAGCAAAAAACCTATAAAATGACACAGCAATTTTTAAACGCAGATAGTAAAGTAATAGCTGTAGATTTTGACGGTACCATTGTTGAGCACAAACATCCTGCAATTGGTAAAGAAATGCTTTTTGCTTTTTCAACCTTAAAAGCGCTTCAGCAAAAAGGACATAAGTTAATTTTATGGACCATTCGTACGGGTCCGTTATTAGATGAAGCTGTTGAGTTCTGTAAAAAAAATGGTGTTGAATTTTATGCAGTAAATAAAAATTATCCTGAAGAAGAATTAACCGAGAGAACTGCAAGAAAAGTAAATGCAGATGTGTTTATTGATGATAGAAGCCTTGGTGGATTTATTGGTTGGAGCGAAGTATGGCAAACTTTGCATCCGGAAGGTGGCGAATTTGCGCATCAATTAAAAAATTCAGATGCACATCATAATTACAAAAAAAGTGAAGGTTCAATCTTTAAAAAAATATTCGGCACAAAATGATCTTTTTAAAAACGCGTGAAGAAATTGAATTAATGCGTGAATCAGCCCTAATGGTTTCACGTACACTGGCTATTATAGCAAAAGAAGTTAAACCGGGCGTTCAACCTGCTGTACTGGATAAATTAGCCGAAGAATTTATTCGTGATAACGGTGGTGTACCTGCATTTAAAGGCTATGGCCATAAGAGCAACCCTTTTCCTGCAACACTTTGTATTTCTATTAACGAAGCCGTTGTACACGGCATACCCACAAATAAACCACTAATTGAAGGCGATATTATTTCGGTAGATTGTGGCGTGAAAAAAAACGGTTACTACGGCGATCATGCTTATACATTTGCCGTTGGAGAAATAAAACCGGAACTGCAAAAATTAATTGATGTGACTAAAGAGAGTTTACTATTAGGCATTGAACAAATGGTAAGCGGTAATCGCATTGGTGATATTAGTTACGCCATACAACAACATGCCGAAAAAAATGGCTTTGGGGTAGTGCGTGAATTAGTTGGCCACGGCCTTGGAAAAAATTTACATGAAGAGCCCGAAGTACCTAATTACGGTAAGCGTGGTGATGGCCCTAAATTAAAAGAAGGAATGGTTTTAGCCATTGAACCCATGATAAATTTAGGAACAAAAAATATAAAGCAATTAAAAGACGGTTGGACAATTATTACAGCAGACGGAAAACCAAGCGCACATTTTGAACACGATGTAGCTATTGTTGATGGCAAGCCGGAGATCTTAAGCTCTTACGTATTTATTGAAGAAGCACTTGCTTCTGTAAAATAACATTACTATATCTGTTTTCAGGAAAATATCTATTAAAGAATTACGTGAGCGTATTACACATCGCGAAGAACAAAAATTATCTTTGTTCAATAAAATTATGCTATGGCTGCATTATTTTATTATTGTAAGTCTTTTAATAGGTGTTACTGCAAAATACATTTCGCCTTTGCTTTTCTGGCTGCCTGCATTTTTTGGCCTGGCTTATCCATTTTTATTTCTTTTAAACATATTATTTATTTTTTACTGGCTTATACAATTTAAGCCATCCGTTACTTTTGGTCTAATTGCTTTGTGCATCAGTATTCCAACGGCTTTCAGGTATGTTCAAATTAGTTTTCCTACAAAATCAGAAGCAAAACAAATAAAAGTAACTTCTTATAACAGTATGTTATTTGACCTTTATAACTGGAAAAAACAAAAAGAGAACCGTAACAGGATCTTAAATAATCTTTCAGAAATTGGTCCGGATATTTTATGTGTGCAGGAATTTTACACTTCCGAAAGTACAGATCCCTTTAACGGATACAACAATACAGATACTTTAACCTCACTTTTAAACGCCCCTTATTTTCATACAGAATACACCACTACCCTTCGTGAGACCGATCATTGGGGCGTTGCCACGTTTAGCAAATATCCTATCATTAATAAAGGCAAGATCATTTTTAAAACGCGTTCAAATAATATTTGTATTTTTTCCGATCTTATTATTGATAAAGATACGGTGAGGGTTTACAATGTTCATTTACAATCCATCAGCTTTAGCAAGGGCGATAATAAATTTTTAGACGATGTTATTTCTGAAAAAGATGCTGCAGATGAAATGCAGAACAGTAAAAACATTTTAAGAAGGTTAAAACGCGCATTTGTAAAACGCACCAACCAGGTTGATATGTTAGTTACACATATAAAAACCTGCCGTTATAAAATTATTTTGTGTGGTGATTTTAATGATACACCGGCGTCTTATACCTATCAGCAACTTTCTAAACATTTAAACGATGCCTTTGTTGAAAAGGGTACTGGTTTTGGCAAAACCTACGCCGGTAAATGGCCGCAATTCAGAATAGATTATATTTTGCACGATAAAGGCCTTAAATGCCTTAATTATAAAAGAAGTGATGAAACATTTACCGATCATTTTGCCATAACTGCTTATCTTCAAAAATAAAATTTGAAAATAAGAATTAAGATTTTACATTTAACAAACTAAAACCGAAACCTATGAAAAACAAAATTATTTTACCCTTACTGGCTATTATCTTTCTTAGCTCATGCGCTAATAAATTTAGTCTTACTAAACGCAAATACACAAAAGGCTATTATTTTGCTTCATCAGCTAGTAAAACATCCACTACAAAAGAAAATGATCATAAAAACCTGGTTGTAAAAGATCTTCCTTCTAAAAAAACAAACCTTTCATCGCCTGAAACAGGAAATGAAGACATTAAAGAAGTTACAGTAGCTACCTTTAATAAACCTGAAGCATCAAAAACAAACCATACAGTTAAATATAAACAAACACATAAGGCTGTTACAGCATCAGCAGATCATAAAAAGGATATTGCTTCAAAACCAACAGTTAAACCCGTAACAGAAAAACAACCGCTTGCCAATAAATCGAACGCATCAGATGCAGATACAAACCTTATCATCCTGGTTATTTTAAGCTTATTTCCAATTCTGGCATTAATAGCAATATACCTGCATGACGGTAAAACCATCACATTAAATTTCTGGATAGATCTGATCCTTCACTTTTTATTCCTTTATTGGTTATTTGCACTATTAGTGGTGTTGGAT
>JACDED010000001.1:59255-122445 GCA_013816615.1 Bacteroidota bacterium | reverse complement strand
GTGGTATATCATTCGGTACAGCTATTCGCGATGTATTTTATCAATCATTGGCAGCTAAAAATAATTTACACGTTAACCCTCTTCACGTTAAACCTGTAGTTGCGTTTATTAACGGAAAGTACAAAGGCGTGTATGATCTTAGGGAGTGTTATGATGTTGAATACGAAGCTTATTATAATCAGCAATCACGCGACTCAGCCGAAATGAATTTTTATTATAATAATGATGGTACAGTCACCCCGCCAATTACAAATAATTGGAGAACCGAAGTATACAATAAAGTATGTGGTCCAACTGCAAATCCTGGTGTGCCACCCTATTTACCAATGAGCAATACAGGTTATTATAACCAGGTAATGGCTAAGCTTGATAAAGAAAGTTTTATGGATTACATGATCCTTAACAGCTATGCAATGAATAGCGATCTTTGGAATTATAACGTTGCATACGCTAAAGGAGGCCAGCCAAATAAGCCCGGTAATAAATGGCATTATTACTTATGGAATACACCTGCAATTTTTAATTTTACAGCAATAGCAACTAATACTTTAATGTATACTAGCCCGTTTACAACACCATGTACAGTGCATAGTAATACTTATCTGGTAAGCAGTTTTGCAGGCAATGGTCATGGTAACATACTTAAAATGCTTATGCAACCGGTAACGGGTAACGCTTCCTTCCAATTAGAATATAAGAACCGTTATCAGGATCTGTTGAATGGCCCTTTAAAATGTGAAAATATTTTAGCTCACTTTGATTATGTAAAAAATCTTTTCTTAAAAGAAATGAAGTATCATGAAGATCCTGCAGCGATTCCATTCGCTGGTGATTTTACAACCGCTACGGATCTTTGGGATACACTTAGTTCAGAACTTAGAAGAAATATTTACAAAAGGTGCGCGTTTTTCAAAGGTGGTTCACTTGGAAATGGATTTAATGTGATTGGCTGTTATGGTATGACAGGGCCATTCGAATTAACCATTGATGTTAAACCACAAGGTGCTGGAAAAGTTAGATTGAATACGTTATTACTTGAAAATTATTTATGGACAGGACATTATTTTTCTACAACAATGCCTTTAAAAGCAATTCCAACAAGTACAGATTATGTTTTTCATCATTGGGAATTTGATAATCACACCCCATTAAATGGCAGGCCTTTGAGTTTAGATTCAGTTGCTATTGGTTATAATCAGGGAGATCATATCGTTGCTGTTTTTACCGATAAAACAAAAGATATTGAAATGCCTACAGGTTTCTCACCAAATGGCGATAATAATAACGATATTTTTATGCCGCTGGGAAGTTCAGCATTTTCGAGTGATTTTGATTTCCGCGTTTGGAACAGATGGGGTCAGGAAGTGTTCAGAAGCACAGATCCTACATTAGGATGGGATGGAAATTTTAAAGGCCAGCCAGCCGTTACAGGTGTATATGCTTTTGTAATAACTTATAAAAATATTTATAACGAATCTAAAATTTTAAAAGGTAACGTAACATTAGTGAGGTAATACTTTAGTTGAATAGTTTTATGAAAAAAGTAATATATATTTTAGGCTTCTTTATAATTGTTTGTACTGCGAAAGTAAACGCGCAGGACATTCATTTTTCCAATATCAATGAAGCGCCCTTATTTAATAGTCCGGGCAATACAGGTTTTTTCAATGGCTATTTCAGAGCTATCGTAAATTACCGCAGTCAATGGGCAGCTATGAATAAACCTTTTCAAACTGTTGCCATATCGGTTGACGGGGGTTTATTTAAAACCAGGAAGCGTAAAGCATTTTTAGGATTAGGCTTAACTATTTTTAATGATAAGGCCGGCTCTGCAGATCTGCAAAAAACAAACGCACTTTTAAATGTAAGCAGTATTATTAAAACAGGAAAAAGAAGTGCTTTTAGTGTTGGTCTTGCCGGTGGTGTTTCTGCCAACAACGCCAATTATAGCAAACTTACATATAGTTCTCAATTTGACGGTAACACTATTGATAATACACTTCCTACTGGTGAAACGGTTGTATACCGACAGTTTACAACTACCGATTTTGCTGTTGGAGCAGCTTATGAATATAGTAAAGTAAAAACAGATCAGGATCACGACGATGTTACGGCAATTAAAATGTCTCTTGGTGCGTTTCATTTATTTACGCCCATTCAGGATTTTGGTCCCGGGTCTTCTTACAGAATGCCAAGGCGTTATACTGCAAGCATTATAACACATTTTGATTTTGAGGATACTCGCTTTACAATTACACCAACTTTTTTATATCATAATCAGGGTAAAGCATGGCAAATCGTTGCCGGCTCTTATGTAAAATTCCGTGTTAACACCGGAACAAAAGTAACGGGTCAGAAAACCGAAAATGGTATTGGCTTAGGTTTATTCTATCGTTCAAATGATGCTTTCATCCCTGGCCTTATTTATGAAACGGGTGATTGGGCTTTCTTTGGAACGTATGATATAAATGTTTCAGGATACAGATATGCTACCAAATATTCGGGTGGTTTTGAAGTGGGTTTCCGCTTCAATAACTTAGCCAGCTCTTTATTTGAATCACGTAGCGAGTTCAAATAAACGTTTCTCTTAATTTAAAATGAAAAAAGTTTCTTCAATTGTTATCATTGCAGTTTTATTAATTCTTGCAGTGGTTTCTGTTTTTATTTACAAATCAAAGCATAATTCAACTACCGTTGACGAAGAAGCGAGAGATTTTAAATTTAAAGACACTGCCGCTGTTACCAAAATATTTATTGCAGATAAGGAAGGTAATAATTGCGCTGTTACCCGCACTCCTAAAGGGTGGATAGTAAATAATAAATACCCCTGCAGATCTGATGCTATTTTAAATCTGTTAGAAGCAATAAAACATATTGAAGTTAAAATGCCGGTGCCAAAAGCCGGAAAAGAGGGTGTATTAAAATATATGGCCTCTACAGCTCTAAAAGTGGAGATCTATAGCGGCGATAAGCTTGTGAAACAATATTATGTTGGTCACGAAAGTCAGGATCACGAAGGATCTTATATGCTTTTAACGGATCCCGAATCCGGCGAAAATTATAAAGATCCCTTCTTGTGTTTTATTCCCGGCTTTAAAGGTTTTTTAAAACCGCGCTTTCTTGCTGTCGAAAATGAATGGCGCGATAGGTTAGTGATCAACTTTATTCCACCCCAAATAAAACAAATTAAAATACAGCACTTTAATATGCGTGATTCTTCATTCACTATCGATCTTAATAGCACTACTTCTTTCTCATTAAAGAATGCTAAGGGTGTTGAAATTCCTTTTGATGAAATGAAAATGAAGCAATACCTGGCATATTTTCAAAACATTTCTTACGAAGTATTGATTACTGGCAAAAATAAAAGACTAACCGATTCTCTTTCCGCATCTAAACCGTTTTGTATGATCAGTATTACTACTACATCTGGCTTTAGTACCAGCGAATATAAGTTCTACAACAAGCAACCCACGGGAGAGGTAATTCCCGAACATGGTATTACCTATCAAACCGATCCGGATAGGCTATACATGCGTTTTGCAAATGATAAAGAGTGGGCACTCATCCAATACTACGTATTTGGAAAATTGCTGATCACTCCCTCATATTTCAAACCGGCAACATCTGTTAAAAAATAGTTTAAAACTAAAGCTGGTTTTAGCCTTTTATTAGGTAGCTAACTTTAATTTTGTTGATTAAATCTAATTATTATGAATTTTGTTGTATCAGCATCTACTTTATTAAAACATTTAAAATCAATAGGCGGAGTTTTAAACTCAAATAATACTATTCCGATTTTAGATTGTTTTTTATTTGAGATCAATAAAGATGAATTGGTGCTTTCTGCAAGTGATATGGAAACAACAATTACTACTTCTTTAAAAGTAGAATCTAACGAAACAGGCAGCATTGCTATTCCTGCAAAAACTTTGTTAGATGCACTTGCAAATTTACCGGAGCAACCCATCTCTTTTATTTTAGATAAAACAAAACATTCTATAAAATTAAAAACAGAGACCGGTGATTATAATATCTCAGGTCAAAACGGAGAAGAGTATCCAAAGCTTCCGGCTTTAGAGTCTCAATCATCTATCATTATTAAAAGTGATGTTTTAGCAAACGCAATAAACAAAACTATTTTTGCAACAGGTAACGATGATCTTCGTCCTGTAATGAGCGGTGTGTTTTGCCAGTTCACTGAAACGAATTCAATTTTTGTTGCTACTGATGCGCATAAATTAGTACGTTACACGCGTAACGATGCTAAAGCTGGCGCTTCTGCATCTTTCATCATGCCTAAAAAACCATTAAACGTTTTAAAAAGTTTATTATCTGGTGTTGATGATGCAGTTAAAGTAGAATTTAATAAAACAAACGCTTTATTCAGTTTTGGAAATGTAAATTTAGTTTGCCGTTTAATTGATGGTAAATATCCAAACTACGAAGCAGTTATTCCAAAACAGAATCCTAATAAATTAACTGTAGATCGCAGCGCATTTTTAGGCGCATTAAAACGCGTTTCGGTTTTCTCTAATAAAGCAACACACCAAATTCGCGTTAAGGTTGCAGGCAGTCAGTTACGCGTTAGCGCGGAGGATCTGGACTTTGCTAACGAAGGTCACGAAACATTAACCTGTACTTATGTTGGTGAAGATATGGAGATTGGTTTTAACTCACGTTTTCTTGTTGAAATGGTAAGTAATTTAGAGTGTGATGAGATCACTCTGGAAATGAGTGCGCCAAACCGCGCCGGAATTATTTTACCAAATAATAAAGCTAATCCTGCAGAAGATATCTTAATGTTGGTAATGCCCGTTATGCTAAATAATTAATTCTTCTTATCTTAGTCCTATGAGACTAAACAAACTTATAATAACAAGCCTGTTTTTAGTAACAGGCTTTTTTTATTATGCACAAAACGGAGTAACCATTCTTGATAGTATTAAGTCAAATAATATCATGCGTAAATTCAGGTTATATGTGCCCAATAGTTATACAGGACAAGCGGTACCACTGGTCTTAAACTTGCATGGTTATACATCTAACTCTGCACAGCAACAGCCTTACTCTAACTTTATGCCAATTGCCGATACGGCTAAATTTTTAATGGTATGTCCCGATGGTAAAGCGCCATTTGGCCAACAATACTGGAATGCCGGTTTTGGCGGAACAGAGAATGATGTGTTGTTTATGAGTGATCTTATTGATTCGTTAAACCTTAATTATAATATTGATCTTAATAGAGTTTACAGTTGCGGTATGAGTAATGGTGGAATTATGAGTTACTATTTGGCTTGTAATTTACCAAATCGCATTGCAGCTATTGCATCTGTTACCGGCAGCATGTTAAATGTATGGTCTACCTGCGCACCCACACGGCCGTTTCCGGTAATGGAGATTCACGGTACAAATGATAACACTGTTCCATATAATGGCGATGGCACTTTTGCGCCAATTGACAGTGTAATAAAAAAATGGAAGAACCACAATAATTGCACCTTCACAATTCCTATAAATGTACCCAATATAAGTACAACAGATAATTCTACTGCTACACAAACAATTTTTACAAGCGGTGTAAGTGGAGGCGCTACAGTAGAATTATTTAAAGTAACCGGCGGCAGCCATTCATGGCCCGGCGCATTACCTGTAATTGCAAACACCAACCAGGATTTTAATGCAAGTGTTGAGATCTGGCGTTTTTTTAGGCAATATAACCTTGCTCAGTTTTTACCCGGACTTGGCTTTAACGAAAATTCTTTAAAAAATAATATTAAAGTATATCCAAATCCTGCTACCGAAAAAATAAATGTAGAAGGTGTTGCTGAAATGAGTTTAAAAGTTACCGATCTTTTTGGAAAAACAATTATCTCTGAAAGTACTGCAAATACTGTTGATGTAAGCAGCCTTAATACCGGAATTTATTTTCTGAATGTAAAAAGCGGTAATGAGCAAAGCGTTGTTAAGTTTATTAAAGACTAATTACACTATTAAGTGTGAAATAAAAGTGAAGGATAAGATTGATTAAAAAAAGTCTTCAAATTAAATTATAATTTTTGGGCGCCCTGGCGCGCCATTACAGGCTTCGCTAGCGCTACGGTTTTTTGCCGGGGATATTTTTGTGAGAAGCAAACGAACTAAACCTTTCATACCGCTGGCGCTGCATGAATAGACAAGAAAATCAGAAATATATCTTCATTTTGTTTGCTTACGCGGAGTGCGCCCGGGATGCGCAAGGTTTAGTTCGGGTGAGTTTTTCACTCACCCAACCGAGGCGCTAGCCGAGCCTGTAGCAGCCCGTTAAGGCGCCCAAATAAAATGCGTGAATTACATGTCGTTGTAATCAGGCAAACTAACCTGCTGATTTAAATTATTAAAAGTAACATCACTTACGCCGTTACTGATCATTAAATAATTTGCTTTTATAATAAGATTGTATCGTAAGGCTTGCTCTACAACTGTTGCATCCAATTCAATATAAGGTGCTTTACATTCAATCACTAAAACAGGTTTTAATTGTTTGTTATAAATAACAATATCATAACGTTTTTTGAGATCGTTTAAAATAATTTCTTTCTCAATAGAAATAAAAGAAATCGGGCATTTTTTTTGATGAATTAAAAAGTGGATCAAATGTTGTCGTACCCATTCTTCGGGTGTTAAAAGCAACCATTTTTTTCTTACCTCATCAAAAATAAAGGTTTGATCCTTTTGTTTTTTGAGTTTGGTATTAAATAATGGGTATTTTAATGGCAAGTTCAAGGTATGTCAAATATTTTTTAAATATATTTACATTAATTGATTTTTAAGGAAGATTTATTCTACAAAATATAAGCAAGATGAAAAGTAAAGAAGAAATTGTAAATAACTGGTTGCCGCGTTACACCGGCAAAAAGTTAGAAGATTTTGGACAGTATATTTTACTGACCAATTTTGGCGGTTATGTTAAGATGTTTGCAGAGTGGAATAATGTTGAGGTTGAAGGCTTCGACAGACCAATGCAAACAGCAACAAGCAATGGCATTACCATAATTAATTTTAGTATGGGTAGCGCAATGGCCGCAACAATAATGGACCTTTTAACGGCCATTCATCCTAAAGCAGTTTTATTTTTAGGAAAGTGCGGTGGACTTAAAAAGAAAAATAACATTGGCGATCTTATTTTACCTATTGCCGCTATTCGCGGAGAAGGAACATCCAATGATTATTTGCCTTTGGAAGTTCCGGCACTGCCCTCTTTTAGTTTACAAAAAGCCATTTCGTATACCATTCGTTTAAAAGGATTGGATTATTGGACCGGCACTGTTTACACAACCAACAGAAGGGTTTGGGAACATGATGAACGATTTAAAGAGTATTTGCGCGAAATAAGAGCAATGGCAATTGATATGGAAACTGCTACAATTTTTAGTGTTGGTTTTCATAACGAAATTCCTGTTGGTGCATTACTTTTGGTAAGTGATCAACCAATGATCCCCGAAGGTGTAAAAACAGAAGAGAGCGATAAAAAGGTGACGACAGATTATGTTACCAATCATTTACAAATTGGTATAGATTCTTTAAAGGAATTACAAAACAAAGGTATCTCTGTTAAACATTTACGTTTCGAATAATTTAACCACTAAGACACAAGGACACTAAGAAACACTAAGAGATTTTCTTTGTATAAATGAGGGCTTAGAGTTTTTGTAGAAAATAAATTAAAAACAATTAATGTAAATTGACCTCTTCTTTTCATAATCAACCACCACAATTTTATATTGATGGTATTATTAAAAGCGATATTGCTATTTTAAGCAAAGCCATTACTATTATTGAATCTCAAAACGAAAAGCATCATCTACTTGCAGAAAAAATAATTGATGGGATCATCGAACGAACAGGTAAGTCTTTTCGCCTTGGTATTACTGGTGTTCCCGGTGTGGGTAAAAGTACATTCATTGAGAGTTTTGGAAATGAAGTTTTAAAGAACGGACATAAATTGGCCGTGCTTGCTATTGATCCATCAAGCGATAAGACCAAAGGAAGTATTTTGGGGGATAAGACCCGGATGGAAGAATTATCAACTAAAAAAAATGTTTTTATTCGTCCTTCGCCAAGTAGCGGCAATTTGGGAGGCGTTGGCCGTGCAACTTACGAAACAATTTTATTATGTGAAGCGGCAGGTTTTGATTTTGTAATTATAGAAACCGTTGGGGTAGGGCAAAGTGAAATTGCAGTAAGTAAAATTACTGATTTCTTTTTATTGCTTATGTTGGCAGGTGCCGGGGATGAACTCCAGGGTATTAAACGCGGTATTATGGAAATGGCTGATGCGTTGGTAATAACAAAAGCAGATGGCGCAAATTTAGAAAAAGCAAAAGCAGCAAGGTCTGAGTACGCGCATGCCATGCATTTATTCCAGGCTTCAGAAAGTGGTTGGATCCCTAAAACACTGGTATGCTCCAGTACTGAAAATAAAGGTATTGATACCATTTTTAAAATGATAGACGAGTATAAGAATTTTACTATCTCAAATAATTTCTTTCAGCAAAAAAGAAAAGATCAACAATTCGATCTTTTTTTAAATACGATCGACGAGCAATTAAAACAAAAATTTTATTCCGACCCAAAAATAAATTCTACAATTGAAAAATTAAGATCAGACAAAGATCAAAACTTTCAACCTTTTTCTTCTGCAAAGAAATTACTTAACAATTTCTTTAAAAAAGATAAGGAGTAAAACTAAAATCGATTTAGTGCCTGTTAATGCTGTGATCCAAGCCGTTTAACAAGTAAAATCAAGCAATTTCGCTTGCATTTTCTGGCTCGGTTCAGTTTAATTTTTTTATCTTCAATCATTAAATTTAAACATAAATTATCCATGTTTGCCAAAACGCAAACGCAAATAACTAAACTGGATAAACCATATGATAATTAAAAAGCAATAAAACCTACATATGAAACAGATCTTTACTTTTCTTTTTTCTTTTACTTTTTTTCTTTCAAACGCAAATGATCTCTTGATCGAAAATCCTTTTTCAAAAGTATTTAAAAAAGCATATTCAATAAATCCCTCTATACCAAAAGGTATTTTAGAAGCGGTTTCATTTACACAAACGCGTTTTCAGCATTTGAATAATTCAGGCGAACCAAGTTGTATTGGTTATCCGCAAACTTTTGGTGTAATGGGTTTGGTGCAGGATGGAAAAAATTATTTCCGTAATAATTTATCACGTGTTTCAC
This sequence comes from Bacteroidota bacterium, assembly GCA_013816615.1. Lineage (GTDB taxonomy): Bacteria > Bacteroidota > Bacteroidia > B-17B0 > Aurantibacillaceae > Aurantibacillus. The sequence continues at coordinate 113,217 of JACDED010000001.1, read as the reverse complement.
AGTTATCGGGCTTTCCTGAGGAAGCGATTATTTCTTCTCCTGAAACTTCTGTCCTGGCTTATGCAAAAGCGTTCAATATTTTACAAACACAACAACATGTTTTTTCTCCTGATCTTAGTAAATATAAAAGTATTTTAATTGACTTAAGTGAATTGCCTGTAAGCAATGATCTTCAAAATAATTTCGCATTAAATGTACATTTATACCAGATCTATTGGTTCCTTGCTAATTCTGAGTTTCAGGACTTATATGATTTTCCGGATCATAAAATAGACCTGCCAAAAATTTTCGGAGATAATTATAATGTGCTCAATTCAAAAAATGTTGCTATTAGTAAAACATCTATTTTAAGTAATACGGGCGAAGCCTATAAAATAACTTCTACTGCAAATGTTATGTCACCCGATTATCCTTCTGCTCTTTATACACCTGCCGGGAGTTGTAATTACAGCAGCCGCAACGGTACGCAAATATCAGCAGTAACAATACATTTTGTACAAGGAACTTATGCCGGCTGTATCTCCTGGTTTCAAAATTGTTCAGCAAGCGCTTCTGCGCATTATGTTGTAAGAAGTTCTGACGGACAGGTAACACAAATGGTTTTAGAAAGTGCCAAGGCCTGGCATGTTGGTTCGGAAAATCCATACACGGTTGGTATTGAACACGAAGGCTATATTAGTACGGCATCCTGGTTTACAACAGCTATGTATAATTCATCAGCGGCATTGAGCAAAGATATTTGCACAAGCAACAGCATAAACACATTGCGAACATATTATGGTCCGGGCTGCAGCGGTACAAGCTCACAGTGTTTACAAGGCAGTTGCGTAAAAGTAAAAGGACACCAAATGAATCCTAACCAAACGCATACCGATCCGGGACCTTTATGGAATTGGGCTAAGTATTATAAATTGATCAACAATACATATTCCATTACTGCTACATATTCTACAACTACAGGTTCATTTTATGATTCGGGTGGAGCAAGCGCTAACTATTCAAATGATGAAAGAAAATTCTGGCTATTTACAAAGCCGGCAACAACAAATATTACATTAAGCTTTACTTCTTTTAATTTAGAAAGCGGCTATGATAATTTATTTATTTACAATGGCGGCTCTATTAATTCTCCTTTAATTGGTCAATACAGTGGTACGATAAATCCCGGTCCGGTTACATCGGTTAACGACAGCGTATTGGTTGAGTTTAGAAGCGATTGCGCTACTACTGCCGCAGGATGGAGCGCAAATTTTATTATGAATGGAACTGTTACACCAACGCAACCGGATGTGATAGCACCAACAACAAACGTAAATACTACTAACGCCTGGGAGGTTACCGCATTTACTTCAACAATAACTGATGTAGATAATGTTGGGGGAAGTGGTGTGGAAAAAGGATATTACCAGGTAATTGATTTTAATGGAACCGAATGGCGCGCTAATTATACAAAAGGATTTTTAGCTGATAATTTTGATAATGCTATTCATCCTGAATGGACACCTACTGTTGGTATTTGGGGTATTTCGGGAAATGCATTGGTGCAAACTGATGAAGTAAGTACAGCTGCAGGAAACACAAATATTTATGCGGCCTTAACGCAATCGTTAAGCAACCGTTACATGTATCATTTCTTGGCAAAGTTTGAAGGCTCAGGAACCACACGCCGCGCGGGCTTGCACTTTGCCTGCGATAATCCAAATTTACCAAACAGGAATAACTCTTATTTTGTTTGGTTTAGATTAGATGATCAAAAAGTTGAAATATATAAAACCGTGAACGACGTTATTGGTACACCAAAAGTATCTTTAACGCATACATTTTCCGCAGGGCAATGGTATGATATTAAAGTTGTTTTTGATAGAATTACCGGAAAGATCTCTGTTTACTGGAATAATGGACTTGTTGCAACATGGACGGATACAGCGCCTTATCAAAACGGAAGTTATGTTTCTTTTAGAAGTGGTAATTGCAAATTTAGTATTGATGAAATAAAAGTTTATCGTTCAAGAGCAGGATCCGTAAATGTTAACGTTGGTAGTGGTTTTGCAAATGAAATGCGTTATTTAAACCCCTCGCCAACACAAAATGCCGGTAAAATAAAATCTATTTGCCAGGATAGCGCGGGTAATTTATCTTCTATTTATTTTCATGATGTAAATGTAGATTGGACACCGCCAACAAATATTGCTTTTGTAAACGATGGACCGGGGGCAGATATTGTAACCATAAATACTACTGATTCTTTACGCGCCAATTGGGGCACTTCAGTTGATACAAATTCTGCTATTTACAGGTATTGGTATAGTATTGGTACAACACCCGGTGCAACAAATACACAAACGTGGACAACTAATTGGGCTGCAACTTCTGTTACTGCAAATACATTAACGCTTGCGCAAGGTGTTGTATATTATTTTAATATAAAAGCCGAGAATGGTGCGGGTTTATTTAGTAATATTATTAGCAGCAACGGACAAAAAGTAGATACAAGCACTATTAATATTGGTATAAAAGAAAATGCTGACCTGATCGGTTTAGTAGTTTTTCCAAATCCATTTTCTGATCAGATAAATTTTAAATTGTATAACGCGAAGGATTCAAAAATTAAAATTGCTTTAATTGATATTTTAGGAAAACAATTAAAAGCGATAGAATTAAAAGAAGGAAGCGGTGGAATAGAGCAAAAGTTTACCGTTAAGGATCTTGATCTTAAAGGGGGAAATTACTTCTTAAAGGTTGAAATTGATGGAAAAGCATTTTATAAAAAGCTCTTAAAAGAATAGTTTTTAGCCAAAAAAACCGAAATCAAACCATTAATTTTAAGTCAGGCGCTTCTGTTTTAGTATAATTAATTGTAAATCAACAAGATATCGATAAACCCAAAAACTATATTTTTTTAAAAATAATCCTTTCTTCTTAGCAAAAAATTATTTTCTTTGCATGAAAATAAAAGGCTAAAAATTAAAAGAATAAAAGTATGTATTGGACATTAGAATTAGCAAGTTGGTTAGAAGATGCTCCTTGGCCTGCAACAAAGGATGAGTTGATCGATTTTGCTATGCGCAGCGGTTCACCAATGGAGGTGATTGAAAATTTACAGGAAATGGAAGACGAAGGCGAAAGTTATGAAACGATCGAAGAGATCTGGCCAGACTATCCAACAAAAGATGATTTCTTTTTTAATGAGGATGAATTTTAAATATTTAAAAGCCGCTAAATAGCGGCTTTTTTTTTAAACAGATGCAAAACAAACAACTACCATTTTTTTTATTTACTATCTCTGTTATTCTTGGATTAACATTGCCGGTATTGATACAGGACGGTATGTTTATGGATGGCATGTTATATACCTGCGTTTCAAAAAATTTAGCAAATGGTGTTGGCAGTTTTTGGTTTCCTGTATTTAGTAAATATGGTTTTGGTGGCTTAACTACTTTTCACGAACATCCACCACTGGTGTTTGCAATTCAATCTGTATTCTTTAAGATCCTTGGTAATGGTATGTATACTGAAAGAATATATGTTTTGTTTACTATGGCGCTTACCTGTTATTTAATGGTTTGTATTTGGAAATACATAAATAAAGATGCAGAAGAAAAAAAGATAGGCTGGTTACCGTTGTTTTTTTGGATCATCATACCGGTTTGTTTTTGGTCGTTCAGTAACAACATGCACGAAAATACAATGGGTATTTTCGTATTACTTTCGGTTTTCTTTTATTTACGTTCGCTTAAAGAGAATAAAATTTTATTTACGATCATCTCTGCAATTTTTATTTTTCTTGCTACTTTTTCAAAAGGTATTCCGGGATTTTTTCCGGCGGTAATGCCTTTTTTATATTGGTTAACATTAAAAAAAATAAAGTTCAGGAATGTAATTTTTCACTCGCTTATCTTATTTGGAATTCCGGTTTTAATTTATCTGGTCCTGATATGTTTTCCTTCTGCAAAAGAAAGTTTATCCAATTACCTTATTAAACGCGTAATTCACAGGATCGGTGAAAACTCAACGGTTGAATCACACTTTTATATTCTGGGAAGAATTTTAATAGAATTATTGCCGGGTATTACTGCGCTTGTATTATTAATTTTTACATTCAGAAAAAAATTTATTTTAAGAAGAGAAAAAAAGCTATGGGCCATCTTTTTTATTTTATTGGGCCTGGCCGGTGTTTTGCCACTAATGCTAACAATGGTTCAGAAAGGATTTTATTTTATTCCTTCATTACCTTTTTTTGCAATAGGTTTTGCCTTGATCGTTTCAAAACCTTTATCGCACTGGGCTTTAATGATTGTTAATTCAAAGGCAAAAAAAGTAATTACTTTTTCTTCTGTTTTACTTTTATGCGGTGTTATTATTTTTGCTTGTTCTAATATGGGCAAAGCAAGTCGCGATGCAAATATCCTAAACGATGTAAAAGAGTTTGGAAAAATAATTCCTGAATTTTCTGAAGTAAGTATTTCTGATCATCGTTGGAACGATTGGCCTTTGCAATGTTATTTGATCAGGTATCATAATATCAGTATCGATCCGCAGCATGCCGATAATGAGTTCAGGATCATTGACAAGAATACCCCGGATAGTACAGTTACGAATTATCAAAAAGTAGAGTTACCAACTTTACAATTCGATCTGTATAAAAATAAAAACTAATCTATTGATTTACGGTTAAAAATAATGTAACCGATATGAAAGAAAAAAGAGAATGAATTATCATTCTGATCGTAATAATTTAAACCTACACTAATTGGGCCAATAGGACTATTATACACCGCTGCTGCAAGGCCAATAAAATGTCGATATAAAAAAGGACTGCTATATTCTGATCCGCCGGTGCTGGTTTTTAAAATAGAATTGATTGGTTGAAATAAATAAGCTTCCGTTCTTATATCTACATTTTTAATTGGGGTTACAATAAATTTTAAACCTGTTGCCAGGTAATTATGCGCCCTATACGCATCAATGAAAAAAGTTTGGCTTTCGGGTGTTGGGTTAAATGCCGGGGCAGAAAGAATAGTTGCCTGGTAATTACTAAAAAAGCTTTGGGTAGAGTATACGCCTTCGCCAAACACACCTATTTTAAAACTTTTAGATGTTTTAATATAATTATCTACTGTTAATTTTAATTGCAACCATGGCGATTGTGTTACATTTCTAAAAGTTAAAGTATCTATACTGGTATTGCCGGGAATATGACTTTCTCTTCCTTCTAAATATCTTATGCGTGCGTTTAAATATAAACCTTCGGTAGCATACATTTTTCTGTTCAAAGTGTTAATGGTGTAATTAGCTTGTAAATAAGCATAATCAAAATATGTTTTATCTGTTGTGTCAAGTCGTGTAAAAACATCATTTTGGTAATACTGATTTGTCCACTCGGTATAACCAGCTGCAAAATTTGCCTGCGAAATATTTCCAACCGGTATTCCAATTTTCATCTCACCATACTTATCTTCCTGTATAAGATAGGCGGGTTTTAAAAAATCATAAAATAAAACGCTACTACTGTAATAATCCCAGCGTGAGTAAGTAAATGAAGGTTCCAGGTAAAAAGGATCTTTGCCCGGAAAATCAAAGCGCAGATGTGCATGTGTACCGGAATATAATTTTCCTAAGTAACCATTGGCGTAAAAGCTTGTTCCTATTTTACCAAGGTAATTGTATTGAATGCCGATGAAAGCTTCACTAATTGGCCTGTTTGAAAGAATAGCACCGGCATCAAGATAGAATGGTTTTTCTTTTTTGCCATAAAGCTTTAAAGTATATTTCTTTGTAACAGTATCAATCGTTGAAATAGGAAAAATGTTTTTAATTTTATCATCGCCCGCTAATCTGAAATAACGCTTTTTTAATTGATCGATCGTAAAAGGCTTATTTTTATAAAAGAGACTATTTGAAATAAAATTTTTCTGCCTGTCATTATAACCGTGTACCTCTAAATTATTGTAGGTTATATTTTTAAGGTTCTGATAGGTTTTAAATTTTTGACGCCTTTCTTCAAGTGTTTGTGTTACTGCTCCGGCGCTTATCTGTTTTTTAATTAGTGGTATTGCACGCAGGGTAGAATAGTAGCCGCTATCAATAAGCCTTTGAGCATTATCAAAATTAAAAATGCTTACATCGCTCCAGGGCTCAATTAAAATACCATTTTCGCAAACAGGATTAAAATTAGTTTGATTCATTAATAAGTTACGAAGCTGCGAGTAAAGATTATCGTCATCGGGCGCTCCGTTCTTTTCTGCAACATTAGAACCAATAATGAAATCCGGATTAAACTCATTGTACATTACATCTGTTGGAAAATTATTATACAAGCCACCATCAAATAATAATTTTCCATCAATTGAAATTGGTCTTAAATAAAAAGGATAACTCATACTTGCGCGAACACAGCTCGCAAGATCTCCATCTTTAAATGAAATAGATTTTTTATTTGCCACATCTGATGCAACACACCTGAAAGGCACAAACAAACTATCAAAATTATTATTTACCTGGTTAGATACACCTGCAAATGTTTCCATCAAATAATAATCGATAGGTATAGAATTAATTACATTGGTTGGAAGATTTTTAAGATAATGATCTGTAAAATTTAATTTAAAAGTAACCCACGATGCATAATCATCGCGTTTTTTTACCATGTATTCATATTTTGCAGGAAGATCGCCTCGTGTAATACTTTGAAAAAATGTGGTTTTTACAAGCTCTTCTATTTGTTTAGGGGTATAACCGATCGCATAATATGCGCCAATAAGGCTCCCGATGGATGTGCCCGCAATGTAATCGATCGGAATATTATTTTCCTCTAAGGCCTTTAAAACACCAATATGAGAGAGTCCACTAGCCCCGCCACCACTTAAAACCAAACCGATTTTTTGAGCGTTTAAAGGGCCATTAGGAAGTAATAAAAGCAAAAGAGCTACAATATTTAGGTATTTTTTCAAAAAATATGTCCAATCTTATCGGTACAAAAATAAGCTTTATCTAAAAACAGTTTCTATTCATAAATATAAATAATTATCTTAGCGCTTGTACTTTTTTAAACCGTGGTAAAATTCATTCTATCAAAATTTTTTTATGGCATTTTGGTGCTATTTGGGGTAATTACCACCATCTTCTTTTTATTTAATATATTGCCCGGCGACCCTGCTACCATTATGCTTGGGCAAAGGGCAAACAAAGAAGCGGTGGAGGCAATTCATCGCGATCTTGGTACAAACAGACCAATTATTGTTCAGTATAGCCATTATTTAAACGATCTTTCGCCGGTTTCAGTACATAATTACAAAAATAATAATAGCTTATGGTTCTTAAATCCTGAAAAATACTCCTGGACCCCTTTATTTACAATAGGAGCGGATAAAGCAGTTGTTTTTAAATGGCCATATTTAAGGCGAAGTTACATTACAAAAAGGGATGTTACCGAGATCATTAAAGATACGTTGCCGGAAACGGCTGTGCTGGCCTTTGCCGCTATTATTATAGCCTCAATAATCGGCATTTTATTTGGGATTTTAACCGCTACACGCAAAAACTCATTTTTTGACAGGATAGTGTTTGTCTTGGCTACAGTAGTTGGTATGAGTGCCCCTTCGTTTTTAGTGGGATTAATAGTTGCATGGCTTTTTGGTTATGTGCTCTCAAAATATACCGGCCTCGATCCATCCGGAAGTCTTTACGATATTGATGTCTGGAATGGTGAAACATTAAAATTAAAAAATCTTATTTTACCTGCGATCACACTCGGCATGCGCCCTTTAAGTATTATCATTCAATTAACAAGAAGTTCTTTACTGGATGTGTTGTCGCAAGATTACATAAGAACCGCCAGGGCCAAAGGCTTGAGCTACCGCAGGATAATTATGAAACACGCCCTTAAAAATGCTTTAAACCCTGTTGTTACGGCTATTTCGGGCTGGTTTGCAGGCTTAATGGCGGGCGCTGTTTTTGTAGAAAAGATCTTTAGCTGGAAAGGCATTGGTTATGAGGTTGTAGAAGCGTTAAGTAAAAATGACCTTCCGGTTGTAATGGGCGCAACATTAATATTCGCAACTATTTTCGTTGCAATTAATATAGTCGTAGATATCGTTTACGGTGTTTTAGATCCTCGCGTTAGGGTAAAATAAATTTTCACGCATGAGCAGAAAAAAAATAGTGGCCGGTAATTGGAAAATGAATACCAACCTTAACGAGGCTATAGACCTGATCAATATTTTAAAAACCACAACAAAACAATTTTCATCTATAGAAAAAATTATTTTTCCGCCCTTTACTTTTTTAAATACAGCAGCAGAAGTTTTAAAAAGCGAAACCTCTTTTTTTGTTGGCGCACAAAACTGTAGCGAGCATGCTAAAGGTGCATTTACAGGCGAAATTTCTGCAGAAATGTTAAACTCTATTGCCTGTAAATTTGTTTTGGTTGGCCATAGTGAAAGAAGAACTTATTTTAAAGAGACGAACGAACAGTTGGTTTCAAAAATTCAACACGCGTTTAAAAATAATTTACATGTTATTTTTTGTTTTGGAGAAGTTTTGGAAGAAAGAAAATCTGAAAAACATTTTGATATAGTAAAGCAACAGCTTGAAAATGTATTGAAGAATTTTTCTGAAAAAGACCTTGATAAAATTTATTTAGCCTACGAACCTGTTTGGGCTATTGGTACCGGCGAAACTGCTACGCCTCAACAAGCGCAGGAAATGCACGCATATATAAGAAAAGTGATCGGGCAGATCTTTTCAACTAAAGCTGCGGAAAACATTTCTATTCTGTATGGTGGAAGCTGCAATGCACAAAACGCTGCAGAATTGTTTTCATGTGCGGATGTGGACGGCGGTTTAATTGGCGGCGCCAGCTTAAAAGCAGATGATTTTTGCAAAATAATTGCTTCGTTTTAAAATGAGTTATTTAAGTTACCAGTTTTATGTTATACCACCCGAGCCGGGCTCAGAAATATTAATGGCATTAATATCTGAATTTGGTTTTGAGAGTTTTGATTTTAACGAAACCGGTTTTACGGCATATATTAAAGAGGAAAGTTCAATAAATGTTGATCTTGGAAATTTAAGTTTTGAAGATTTTACATTTACGTACGATATTCAAAAAATTCCCTTAACAAATTGGAATGCCGAATGGGAAAAAAATTTCGAACCCGTTTCTGTTGATGATCTTTTATATATCCGTGCACCTTTTCACCAAGCCAACAAAAATGTAAAACACGAAATTGTGATCATGCCAAAAATGAGCTTTGGTACAGGTCATCATCAAACAACGCGCCTGGTTTGTAAAACCATGTTTGATGTTGATTTTAAAGAGAAAAGAGTTTTGGATATGGGCTGTGGAACAGGAATACTTGCTATTTTGGCTGAATTTTTAGGATCTAAAGATATTCTTGCAATTGATATTGATGAGTGGAGTGTAGAGAACAGTATTGAAAATTGCGAAACAAATAACTGCAAAAATATTAGTGTAAAAAAAGGTAATATCGATCTGTTAGAAAACGAAAAACCTTTTGATATTATAATTGCCAACATCAATAAAAATATATTAAAAACGCAATTGCCGGCCTATTCAAAAAAATTAAAGCAAGGTGGCAAATTATTTTTAAGTGGCTTTTTTACTACCGATATGGATGAATTAAAAGTCGAGGCTGCATCTAACAATATTAAATTTATTTCGTTTAAAAGTGAGAACGAATGGGCAATGCTGTTGTTGGAGAAAATATAATTCTTAATTTTCAATTCTCTAACAATTTTCAAAAAAATACACCAACGGTTTGTAAAATCCTACCAGATATAAACTCGTTTGGAATTTGGTATAAAATTTAGTTTATCTTTAAATTCATAAATACTTTATATGAATAGAATTACACTTACTCTAAATTTTTTCATTTTATTTCTTATTACAAATGCGCAGGTTCCAAGTTTTCAATGGGCTAAAAATATTGGTGGATCGGCGCTCGATGGCGCAAGAACAGTAGCTACTGATAATAGGGGAAATGTTTTTGCTGCGGGAGTTTGTAAAGGTATAATTGATTTTGATCCGGGGCCATCAACATATACCGCCGGCTCACTAAGCGGAAAAGAATTTATTACAAAATTTGATGCTTTTGGAAATTTTTTATGGGTAAGAACTATAGGGGATTCATTACAATACATGACCCTTTCTATAACAACAAATACTTTAGGAGATCTATATTTAACGGGTGAATTTACAGATACACTTGATTTTGATCCGGGCGTTGGAACTTTTACTTTAAGTCCGGTTGGCCAATCAGATATTTTTATTTTAAAACTGGATGCCAACGGAAATTTTGTTTGGGCTAAAAGTTTTAAAGGCATAGGATATGATCGTGGCCTAGAAATAAAAACGGATAATTCAGGCAATATTTACACAAGTGGATATTATAGCGATACTGTTGATTTTGATCCCGGTATTGCAACATACACATTAGGTTCAAACGGCGGCGGCGATATTTTTGTTTCAAAATTAGATGCTTCAGGTAATTTTGTATGGGCCAAAAGTCTTGGTGGTTCAGGTGTGCAGGATTTTGGTTATTTAGCAGTTGATAATAACGGCGCGGTGTTTGTAACCGGACGGTTTTTTGGCACCTGTGATTTTGATCCGGGTATTGGTATTTACAATTTAACACCGGTTGGATCCGGCGATATTTTTATCTGTAAACTTGATCAATCAGGAAACTTTGTATGGGCAAAAAACATTGGGGGTTCCAGTGCCGATGAAGCTTTTTCAATCGCTGTTGATAATGCCGGCGGCTTGTATGTTACAGGACATTATATGAGTGCGAATGTGGACTTTGATCCGGGCCCGGGAACTTTTATTATGAGTTCAACAGGTGGAGGTTTAGATATTTTTATAGTAAAGTTAAATACATCAGGAAATTTTATCTGGGCAAAAACGTTTACAGGAAATGGCGCAGAGACTGCATACTCTATAGCTTATGATGGTTTTAACGGAATTTATACAACAGGTAATTTTTCAAGCTTAACAGATTTTGATCCGGGACCGGCAACATTTAATTTAAGTATTGTAGGTTTTTACGATATTTTTATTTCAAAATTAGATACTGCCGGAAATTTTATTTGGGCTGGAGGCATGGGTAGTACTTTTGCTGAGAGCTCGAACGACATTGCAACGGATGCTTACGGAAATGTTTTTACAGTAGGAGGTTTTAAATCGGTTATTGATTGTGATTTTAGTGCAGCCACGTCTACTTTAAGTTCAAATGGCGATTATGATGTTTTTATTCATAAATTAAATAATTGCCTTACACCTTCAATTATAAATACAACCCCTGCTTCGAGTCAAACTTTTTGTGTTAACAATAGTGCTACATTAACAGCGTCAAGTACCGGAATTATAACCTGGTTTGCTTTAGTATCATCTGTTATAACTCCGGTTGCTACAGGCCCATCTTATGTAATACCAACACTAGCAAGCGGTACTTACACATATTATATGCAGGCGCAAAACTGTTCTGCCACATCTTCATTAGTTCCTGTAATTATTTCTGTGCAGTTATGTACCGGATTAAATGAATTTAAAAATAAAGAAACTAATATTAAAGTTTATCCAAATCCTGTAAAAGATCTACTTACAGTAGATATGCTTTTTTCGGGCAAAAAGGAAATTCTGATCTATAATGTAAATGGTAGTTTAATGCAAAAGATATATACCACCGAAAATAATTACCTGTTTTCTTTATCAGAATATGTAGCCGGCTTTTATTTACTAAAGATCAATTCGGATTCCGGTAGCTTTAATTATAAACTGATCAAAGAATAAAAGATTAATTGATTGGGCTTGCAAGGCAAGGAGATTTAAATTAACAGGAAATTAGTATACCTTTAAGTATGAGAAAAATTTCTGTTATTAATTTTAGCCAAAAAACTTATTTTATTTTCCTTGCCTGTTTTAATTTTCTATGTTTTTCTGCACAGGAAACAAATACAATAACTATAACAAAATTGGATATTAATATAAATACTTCCGATACAAGTATTCAATTGAATGAGTCTTTTTTAAGTTCATATAAATTAAGCGAGATAGAAAAGATACTTGGAAAGCCGGATCGCATAAAAACAAATACATATAATTCTTATTACGAGGAATTTGGTACAGATAATATGCCGCCAACGTCTACACCTATTATTGTAAAAAATTATTATTATATCTATGATAAATTAGGCGTGATGTTTTATACAGATAATGGTATGTCTGGATCAGAGCAGCCTGAAAAATTCAGTATTCATTTAAAAAATAAAAGATTATTTACGAATACAAAAGCACTGCCATTTTTGCCTTTAAACGCATTTACCGGTGAATTAAAAATAAATGCAGAATTAATTTCAGCCCATAAAAAAATTATTCCTGCGGGCGCTAATTACCTTTCTAAAGAAATTAAATTATTTACTATTTTATTCGGTCCAACGTCAATAGCTACCGGTATCGATGGTTTGTATTCAATAAACATAGAGCCTTGCTTATTTCTATATTTAGATACCGAAAAAGAACAAAGGATAAGTTGTATAGTTGTTTATTAAATAAAAAAACCCGCTTAGTATAAGCAGGTTTTTTTATTTTTATAAAAGAATTCTTATTTAAAAATTCCCATCTTTTCAAGGTCCTGTAATTGAACACGCTCGCCTTTGTATAAAGCGGTAACAAAAGCATCTTCCTGTCCTGCCTTAATTACTTTTTTATTGTGTTCCCATGCTGCTTCTAAGGTTTTAAATTTACCGTTAATGGTTATACGTGTTAATCCATCCGGTAACATTAATTTTTCGATCTTGCCTAATTTTTTTAAGTGTGGGTATTTAAAGTTCTTCGGTGTTTTATAAGCAGCAACCTGAACTTTAAATTCTAATCCTTCAGCAGAAATTTTACCATACGTTGTTGAGTACTTACTTATTTTTTTCTGCATTAAAGTAATTGCTTCTTTATCATATTCATTCGTTAATTTTTTACCCGGATCAGCAACTACAAGGGGGGTTGTATCTTTTGGAGTTTCAAATTTAATATCTACAATTTTTTCAGTGTAGGCAGTAATCGTAGATGCGTCAAACACAAATGTTCTGGGCTTCTCATCCTTATAGTTGTAAGTAATTTTATATGATTGTCCCGAAGGCAGTGATACCATATAATTTCCGGTAGCAGGAATAGTTTTAACGGTACTATAAACAGCGTTATTTTTAGAAGTAACTTCAACTTTAATTGATGATTCAACAGGCGCGCCATCAAAAGTAACTTTACCTTTTACAAATAATAATACCGGTGCGTTTGAGTTAAAACTTGTTTCTACCAGATAAATATCATTTAAACCTTCACCACCTGCTTTGCCACTGCTATAATAACCTCTGTTACCATTAGCAGCAAGTACAAAATATTTATCATCATCTGGTGTATTAATAGGAAAACTTAAATTTTCAACGCGTTTAAATGATGAATCGGTTGGTTCCATATAAGCTCTGAATACATCATAACCGCCGGCACTTTTCGGCCCGTTAGAGCTAAAAAACAATGATGAACCGTCAGGGTGTATAAACGGCGAATCTTCGTCATACTTTGTATTGATCGAGTCTCCTAAATTTACAATGTTACCCCAGGTTGAATCGGATAATAATTTTGCACGGTAAATATCTCTTCCACCAAAACCTCCCGGGCGATCACTTGTAAAATAAAGTGTTTTTCCATCAGGAGATAAAGAACAATGTCCTTCCTGCGAAATTGTATTTACCTGGCCTTTTAATTTTGTTGGAAAAGTAAATGTTTCACCAACTAAATAACTTTCGTAAATATCTCCGTGCCCTTCAGCATCATCTTTATAAATAAATAAACGTTGCCCATCCTGACTTAATGAAATTGCAGCGTCGTTATTTTTAGAATTAATATTATCTAACGATACTGGTGTTTGAAACTGATCGTTTGCTTTAACAGACATAAAAACATCTTCCAAATAAATTCCGTGAACGGAATCAGGCGTCATTAAGGCTTCGTTTATTTTACCACCTTTACTTTTTGGCCCTGTATAAGTAAAAATCACCATTGATTCATCTGCCGAAATAGTTGGCACATACTCCTCATCTTTACTGTTTACAGGTGTTCCAATAGTGGTGATTTTTGCCTGTGTTGGAATGCCTGAATAGTATTTAGCATTTTGAATGTGTTTTTTTAAAAACTCCGCCTGTGGTTTATCTTCTGGTTTTGTATGTTTGTTTTCAAGATATTTGTCAACCATTACAAGAGCTTCATCAAATTTGTAATTGAGATGTAAAGCACGCGCAAGATCGTATTCAATAGCATCTACTTTTGGATTTTTGCTGTAAACTTCCTGTAACATTTGCAAAGCTTCTGCATATTTATCACTTCTGTATAAAGCAGTTTTACCATATACGTATTTTACAAACTCTTCTTTAGGATGACCGTTATGGATGTTCTCAAAATAGGGAAGAGCCATTTTGTAATTCTTTTCTTCGTATAATAGAAAAGCATTTGCCATTGAATCTTTTTCTGTTTTTCTCCACCTTGCTGTATTAGTGGTTTGAGAATAAAGCGCGTTAACGCATAACACTAATAATAGTATAATGATACGTTTCATAGAGTATAATTTAGAAGGTCTGATGTTGTTTATAGGGAATAAATATAAAAAAAAAATTGAATTAGACAAAAAGTATTTTGACTAGTTATTTACAAAAAGGCCTTAATATCACTTTGTTTCATTGAAATTTTGGCGAATTTCCCTCGAAAAGGACTCAAAAACACTAATGTTTGATGCAATAAGCTCTTTTCCGAACAGCCAATTATTGCCTATGTTAAAATCAGTTACTTTACCACCACTTTCCCTTACTATGAGGGCTCCGGCAGCCACATCCCAAGCATTTAGATTGTATTCAAAAAAGGCATCAACTCTTCCGCAAGCCAAATAACACAGATCGGCTGCCGCAGCACCAATTCGTCTTATGCCATGGGTGTTTCGCATTAAATATTCAAGTGTTTTAAGATAAGGCTGTATTCTTTCAAAGTTATAAATAGGAAAACCTGTTGCAATAAGGCAATCATTTAAAGTTTTGTTTGTTGAAACTTTAATTGGTTTTTCGTTTAAGAACGCCCCACCGTTTTTAGCAGCATAAAAACATTCATCACGACTAACTTCATAAACAACACCCAAAATAATTTCACCTTTAAACTCTAAAGCAATACTTACCGCATAACAGGTAACGCCATGGACAAAATTGGTTGTTCCATCTAAGGGATCGACGATCCAGTTGTATTCCTTTTTCCCGGAAAGTGTGTTTTCTTCAACAATAAATCCCGCCTGAGAAAAGATTTCATGAAGCTCTTTTACAATTATTTCTTCTGAGGTTTTATCAACATAGCTCACAAGATCGTTTAATCCTTTGATCTCTACTCTATCTGACGAAAAACTTTCTCTTTCTTTTCTTATAAAAGCCCCGGCTTTTTTAGCGGTTGCAATAACCTTTGGAAGAATGGAATTAAGCTGGACTAATTCCATTTTTAAATATTAAATAGTAAGCGGCTGCCATATTTACTCTCGTCAAACTTTCCATTATCGTAAACCAAATGCCCATTAACAAAGGTTTTTTCAATGCTACTTTTAAAAGTATGGCCTTCAAATGGGCTCCAGCCACATTTGTATAAAATGTTTTGTTTGGTAACGGTTTGCGGCTTGTTTAAATTAACCAAAACAAGATCTGCAAAATAGCCTTCACGTATATACCCTCTTTTTTCAATTCTAAAAAGATCTGCAACGTTATGGCTCATTTTTTCAACTATCTTATCAAGTGTAATTTTTTTTGCATGATAAAAATCAAGCATGGCTAAAATACTGTGTTGAACTAATGGTCCACCACTTGGAGCTTTTAAATAAGGTAATTCTTTTTCTTCGATGGTATGTGGCGCATGATCGGTTGCTACAACATCTATAGTTCCGTTTAAAACCGCTTCAAAAATTTTATCACGGTCGTAACCGGTTTTTACCGCAGGATTCCATTTAATATAATTTCCTTTTGTCTTATAATCTTCATCGCTAAACCATAAATGATGAATACAGGCTTCGGCGGTTATTCGTTTTTCTTTTAAAGGAATTTTATTGGTAAACAATGCTAATTCTTTTGCTGTAGAAATATGTAATATGTGTAAACGCGTATTGTGTTTTTTTGCCAGTGCAACCGCCATTGAAGAAGATCTGTAACAAGCTTCTTCATTTCGGATAATAGGGTGGAAGTAAGTCTCCAGATCTTCGCCATATTCTTCAATGATCCTTGCCTGGTTTTCTTTTACTAATGGATCAAATTCACAATGCGTTGCAATTAGTGCTTTTGTTTTCGAGAAAAATCCTTCTAAAACTTCCTGGTGATCAACCAACATATCGCCGGTAGATGAACCCATAAATAATTTTAAACCACATACTTTTGAATAATCAACCTTTAAAGTTTCTTCCAGATTGTGATTTGTTCCGCCCATAAAAAAAGAATAATTGGCCAGAGAACATTGTGAAGCACGTGTATATTTTTTTTCTAATTCGGTAATGGTAACGCTTTGCGGGTTGGTGTTTGGCATTTCCATATAAGAAGTAACACCACCGGCAACAGCTGCTTTTGCTTCGGTATAAATTTCGCCTTTGTGAGTTAAACCTGGCTCACGAAAATGTACCTGATCATCAATAGCTCCGGGTAATAAGTATAAACCTTCAGCATTTATTTCTATAACATTTTCCTGCGTTTCTATTTCACGATCTATCCTGGAAATTATTCCGTTCTCAATTAAAACATCATAATTTCCAATTTCTCCTTCGTTAACTAAAGTGGGGTTTTTTATAAGGTACTTCATAATACAAATTTAAAGTTCTCCGAGCTCAACTAAAAATTTTTCGATCTTTACTTTAGCGTCTTTTGCCGAACAATTATAATTATTAAACAGAACGGAAAAGGCAAGGTCTTTACCCGACTTTGACTTTACATAGCCGCAGTAACCCCTGGCGCGATTAATATACCCGGTTTTAGCGCGCATATTATTTTCGATTAATTTTCCTTTACCAATATTGCTCATGCTGCCACTTTTTCCTGCAACAGGTAACGAAGCGTTAAATATTTTATAGAGCGAACTATCGTTATAGATCTTATTTAATAAACTTGCCTGAAAATTTGTAGTAACTGTATTGGCGCGGCTTAATCCGCTGCCATCTACCATAAACAATTCACTTACATCTAATCCTTTTTTTTGCCAATAATTTTTTACAGCATCAATTCCTAAATACATACTTCCGCGGCCAACACTTCTTAAAATGGTTTCGCAATAATGATTGTTACTTTTTAAATTAGTATAGAAAATTATTCTGTCTAACGAGGGCGACCAATGCGAATGCAATAATTGTTTTGTTATTGTGCTATCGGACTTTTTATAATTTGATTCAATTAATTTTGAATTGTATTTAATACCTGCTTTTTTAAGTGAGTTAGAGAATTTTTCGGCGCACAATAAAGCAGGATCGGGGAGAGCAGCTTCTACTTCAAAATTACTTTTGTTTGGTGGAATTTTACCGGCAACTTCTTTTGTATAACTAAATGGATCGCCATATACAAAAGCATCATCTTCGGTACCTTTTGCAATAACATTTGAATTAATGCAAATAGTACTATTACAATAAGCCGGAATTGTTTTTTCTACGGTGGCTTTACTGCCGGCCTCTTTACTTGTGTAAATAATTTTAAATTTATTATCGTTATAAGATAAACCACAAGGTGCTACACCAAAATAATTATTTATATCTGCCCAGATCCAATTACCCGGAATGCTTCTGTCAAAGAAACTGGCATCACCAATTATTTTTCCTTTAATTTCTTTTACACCTTTTTCTTTTAATACTTGTGCCCATTTATCAGTTACCTGGTTTGTATCTTTGGTAAAATTTTCTGATTGCAATGTAGGATCACCGGTACCGTATATGATGATGTCGCCGTTTATTACACCTGTTTCTTTACTAAAAGTGCCTGTGTGATATATTTTTGTGGAGTACCTGTAACCTGCACCAAGTGTGCCAAGAGCTGCACCTGTAGTAATTACTTTTTGTGTACTTGCAGGAATTACATATTGATGAGAATTAAGCTCGGCAACAATTTCACCTGTTTTTGTATCGATAACGCAAAAACTAAGTGTAGCGCTTTTAAGGTCTTTGTCCGCTTTCCAGCTTTCAACAACAGTACTTATTTGTGCATCGAAAAATAATGGCAGCAAACAAAATAGAAAAAATGTATTACAATGTTTTACCAAATCTCTACGCGATTAGTTTCAGGTGTAAACATTTTATCGCCTTCTTTTACGCCAAATGCTTTATAAAACTCAGGTAAATTACTAAGTGGGGCAAACGATCTGAAATAAGCAGGTGAATGATAATCAACCGTTAATAATCTTTTTAATTCAGCATCCCTGCAAACGCCTTTCCAGCCTTGCGCCCAGGCAATAAAAAAACGTTGCTCCCCGGTGTAGCCTCCCATTTTTAATGAAGGCTTTCCTTTTAAAGATTTTTGATATGCATAATAAGCCATAGTTAATCCACCAAGGTCAGCAATATTTTCACCTTGTGTCATGCTACCATTTACTTTCGTACTATCAATAGCAACATATTTATTAAATTGATTTACAATGCGCGAGGTTTTTGATTTGAAATTATCGTAATCTTGTTTTGTCCACCACATTTTCATATTTCCATCTGCATCAAACTGCGCACCCTGATCATCAAAACCATGTGTTAGTTCATGGCCAATGATCGCACCCATTGTTCCGTAATTAGCGGCATCTTCAGCTTCTGCGTCAAAAAATGGCGGCTGTAAAATAGCTGCAGGAAAAGTTATTTCGTTTGTTGTTGGATCGTAATAAGCATTTACTGTAACCGGAGTCATTTGCCATTTACTTCTATCGGCAGGTTTTTTAAGATCGCCAAGATTATCAACAAGTGCAAATTTTATACCGCGGTTATAATTAGCCCAGTAATTATCAGTAGTAATTGTAAGTAAAGAATAATCTTTCCATTTTTCAGGATATCCAACTTTTCTGATCAAAAGATCTAATTTTCTATTTGCTTGCTTTTTTGTTTCAGTATCCATCCAGGTTCTTGAAGCAATACGTTCACGGTAAGCTAAAACTAAATTATCAATTAACGAATTTACTTTTGCTTTTGCTTTTGGCGTAAAATGTTCTTTCACAAATTCCTCCGAAACAATATCACCCATTACTCTATCCATTGTACTTTGTACACGTTGCCAGCGTGGTTTCATTTCGCTTGCCCCACTTAGTATCTTACCTTTAAATGCAAAATTTACTTCTTCAAATTTGCGCGAAAGAAAAGGAGCAGCCTCCATTAATAATTGCGCTTTGCAATACAATTTTAATGTTTCAATAGATGAAGAAGCTAAAAAAGAATTTAAATTTTTAAAATATTCAACCGTTGCTACTAAAACAGTATCGGGTTGTTTTATTTTTTTTTGAGTGAAATAAACATTCCAGTTAATTGCAGGAGTTAATTCTTTTAGTGCGGCTGGCGAATAAATATTATACAATTTTTCGGGATCGCGCATTTCTAAACGCGTTAAGGCTTTATCGGCAAGATGCTTTTCAAATTCAAAAACTATTTCAGCATTTTTCATGCTTGTGTTTTTTTCTGTTCCAATTAAAGCAAATAATTCAGAAAGATATTTTAAGTATTCTACTCTTATTTTTTCAAATTGCGGATTGTAATAAAAATCTTTCTCTCCAAGACCAAGACCGGCTTGCGATAGATTAAAAATATTTTTTTTGCTGTTCTTAGGGTCAATGGAAACAGCACTACCAAATAAAAAGGTTACACCATCATAATCGAAACTTGATTTTAAAACCATTAATTCATTAAGATCTTTTATCTTATCTATTTTTGTTAACTGTTCTTTGATCGGATCAAAACCAAGTTTATCAGCATTAGCAGAATCCATGGCGTTATTATAAAAATCCCTTAATTTTTGAGCATTTGTATTTGGCGCAGCAGATTTGTTTGCTGCCGCTTTATTTAAAATAACTTTTATGTGTGCAAGGTTATTATTATTTATTTCATTAAAACTGCCATAACGCGCATCACTTGCAGGAAGCACAAACGTTTTTTGCCATTTGCCATTACAAAAAGTATAAAAATCATTGCGAGGGTTGGCACTTGAATCAATATATGAAAAATTAATGCCGGCTTTTTGCGCCAAAAAAGTTAAAGAATTAAGAATTAAAAGGGATAAAATGGCTTTTTTCATTTTTAATAAATAAGTGAATTTTAGATACGAATATAACTATTTTAGTTCAACAATTATCATGTCGTCTATATAAACCAGCAAACTTTTAACAGAGCTGTAGCCCATATTTATCAAGGCTTCCTGGTATTTTGTTAATTGTTTAAAGTATTTTTTATTGTTTTCCTTACCGGTTTTGTAATCAATGATGGTAGCGGTGTTTTTCTCTAAAATTATACGATCAGGTCTTAAAATTTCGCCGCTAAAAGTGGCAATTTCTGTTTCTATTTTATAGTTCTTGTTTTCAGAATAATAATTTATTAATTCAGGATGAGTCACTAATTTTTTTAATTTCTCGTTAAGTGAAGTTATTTGAGTAGAGTTTATCATACCTTCCAAAAGCGCATTATTAATAGCTTCTTCTAACTGATCTTCTGTTTTTATTTTTGAAAGGATCCAGTGAATAATGATCCCCATTTCTTTTGCACCTTTCGTTTCTTCTGAATTAATTAAATGCGCCGCTTTAATTTGTACTACATTGGCCGATGCGTCAAATTTTAATGGTTCTAAATTAAAGTAACCTGAATTTTCTTTATTATGTTGAAGCTGTTTATTATTAGATTCTCCAATTACATAAAAGTTCGGTTCTTTTTCTTTAAAATTAGCTGTTAAGTAATTTTCAAGCCAGTTACTGATCAACGTTTTGCTATTATTTGAATAAGCTGAAATAACATGCAGGCGCTCGGAGGCCCTTGTAAATGCAACATATAGCAGGTTTAAATTTTCAAGGATCTGTTCCTGTTCTTCGGCAACATATTCTTTTTCAAAGCCGGCATTTTTTACTTTGGAAGTAAAAGTAATAGCGGCAACAGGTAATTTTACCTTATCATTTGAAATGGTTACCCAATTATCATTTGCTCTATAATAATTGCTATTACAAAACGGAACGATCACGACCGGAAATTCCAATCCTTTGCTGGCATGAATGGTCATTATTTTTACCGCATTTGTATTAGCCGGAATTATAAGCGATGCTTTTTGGCTCCGGCTTTTCCACCATTCGGAGAAGGATGCAATATTCGAATTTTTTGTGATCAGGTATTCATTTACTTCATCTAAAAAGAAACGCAGATAAGGATAACCTTTAATGTTTAACTCAAGTGCATTGATGATAATAAGACAATGATCAAAAAGATTATTTAAAGAAAGATCTTTGTGGGGAAGAGAAATACCAAATTCATTTAGCACTTCAAATAAAGAAGTGTGTTTTGCTAGCTTTTGCGTGCTGCTTGCAAATTGTTTATTAGTGATCTTCCCGGTTTGTTGCAGGTAATTAATAACTGCTGTTGCGCTTACCTTATCATCACTATTTGAAAGATAATTGAGATAGGATATAACCGTGTTGATCTCTAAATTATTTTTTAGCAATAATGAATCAGATGAAACAATTGGAATTTTATTTTCCATTAAAAAATCAGCAATGCTATTACCGTGTGTGTTTTTACGGACAATGATACAGATATCCCTGTACTCAAATTTAGATGCTATTGCATTTTGAACTTGTTCTTTTATTAATCGAAAATTGAGATCTTCCAGTTCATCTGGCGCTACTTTGCCTGTGTTTATTGTTACCAGACCCGTTCCAGCGTGTTTAATCTTCTGAGACTGGCCTTTATAAATTCTTTTATGTCCATCGTTTAAAAGATCATTGCTTAATTTATCGAATAATGCATTATTAAAATTTATAACTGTTGAAAGGCTTCTGTAATTTGTATTTAAAACATCTTCTTTAAAATTTCGTTGTAAATTATCACCACGTTCATCAAGTAAAAAATTATTTGTTATATTTTCAATTTGGGGTAGTGCGATAAACTGGTTTACGTTTGCATTTCGCCAACGGTAAATACTTTGCTTGCCATCGCCCACAATTAAATTGAACCAACCGTTAGATAGAGAATTATCTACCAATGGTAAAATATTATGCCACTGAAGGGTACTTGTATCCTGAAACTCATCCAATAAATAGTGTTGATATTTTTCACCAAGTCTTTCGTAAATAAATGGCGTAGGCTCATTATTTATCAAGTCAAAAATATTTTTGTTGAATTCACTAATAAATACCAAGCGCTCTTCTTGTTTTTTGTCGTTACTGATTTCTTCTATTTTTTTAAGAAGAAGTAAAGGATAAATTTGCGTACTTAATAATTTACAAAGACTGTAATAGGAATGATTCTCTTTTATAAATTCTATTAGCTCTTTTGCAATAGCGTTTAATTGCGGCGTAATTTGTTCTACTTTATTTTTATTTACCGTTTCTTTATTGGCCCATTGGTTTTTTTCAATAGCATCAATGGTTCGGCCTTTCACAGTGTTTTCAATATCCACAGACTGATCAACACATTTTTTAAAAAAATTCTGCGGTCCCGAACTTTTGTAATTAAAATCAGCATCGCTTAAACCGTTCTTTGAAATGAGGTCAATTGCTTTTTGCCCCTCAGTTTTTAAAAAAGAATTATAATGTGTTATGTAAGCAAATAATTGTTTTCGCACTTCTTCTAATTCGTCCGTGCTAAAATTCTTTAATTGTTGCAGGTAATTATCAGAGTTCTCTTTTTGCAGTAAGCGGGCGAACTCTTTAATAGCGCGCTCAGGATCCCAGCTTGCATTTTCTTCTGCTTTATTTAAAACAAATTCTTTTAAAAGCTTACTTACATATTCATCTTCGCCAATTAAATTAAAAAGAGTTGAAATAACTTTATCGTAAAAGCCTTCTACATCCATTTCTAAATTAAAATTTACCGGAAGTTTTAGATCGTGTGCAAAGGTCTTTACAATTTTATGAGTGAAGCTATCAATGGTGCCAATCGAAAAATCTGAATAGTGATGCAAGATCTGGCTTAAAACGATCCTGGCTCTTTTTTTTAATTCCTCAGGTGTAATTTTAAGCTCATCGCATAATAAATACCCTATAAAGGGTATTTCTGCTTTGTTGGCGATCTGATCTAATGCATCCAGAATACGCTGCTTCATTTCCGCAGCAGCTTTATTGGTAAATGTAACAGCAAGTATACGTTTGTAATTACTATTTATTTTTTTTGGATCAGAAAGAGATAGGCGTAAATATTCTTTTACGAGTGTAAAAGTTTTTCCGCTGCCGGCACTTGATCTATATACTACAAAATTATTCAATCGTTATCTTGTTACTAAAGGTAAGTAAACGACAAAAAAAAAGGCTACAATAGTTGCAGCCTTTTTTAATTTCTTTTAAAGAATATTAGTCTTCCTCTTCTTCATCATCTCCACCTTTTTTAATGGTGTTGCCTTTAACAGGAGTTTTTGGAGCGTTTGGATCAACGTAATCAAAACTTAAGATACTGAAGTTAGTTCTACGGTTTAATGCATGTAATGCTTCTTTTTCTTGTTTTGTTTTTGCTTTTGCGATAACATCATCAGTAATTAACAACATTGTTTTACCGTAACCTTTAGCACTTAAACGTGCAACAGGAATTTTCTTCTCGTTAACCAAATAATCAACACAAGATTGAGCACGACGTTGAGATAATTCTAAGTTTTTCTTAGCATCACCACGGCTATCCGTATGTGCATTTAACTGACAAGTAATATTTGGGTTGTCAATTAACGTTTGATATAAGAAGTTTAATGAATCTTTAGATTGAGGAAGTAATTCAGCACTACCTAATGCATATAAAACTGCAGGCATACGAATTTCTCTTTCTACCGGAGTTAATTCAAAATCAGCAATAAAATCTTTTGATTTATCTAAACCAACAGTTGTAATTACACGTTGATCTTTAGAAGCAAGATAACCATCTTTATTAAAGCTAGAAGATTTTGCAGTTTTTCCCGGTTCAGTTGAAATAGTATAAGTTGTTCTTTCTTTTAATTTGAAAGAGAAGTTACCATCTTTAGGAGAAACAACTTCGCTAATGCTTCCATCGCTACCAACTATTTTCATTTTAACACCTTCTACCGGCTCACCTTTACCTAAACCATTTTTCGATCCACCTTTGCTAATGTCCATACCTTTAACATTGAAAGTTAATGGAGGTAAGTTAAAGCTCCAGATATCATCACTTCCTTTTCCGCCTTCACGGTTTGAAGTTAGATAACCACGTTGTTTTTTACCTTCGTAAATAATACCGAAATCATCAAATGAAGAGTTAATAGGAGATTTTAAGTTTTCTACTGCTTTAGAGAATTTGCCATCAGCACCAGCTTCTGCAACAAATATATCTAAACCACCCATACCCGGATGATAGTTAGAAGAGAAATATAATTTTTTACCATCATCAGAAACAGTTGGATACATTTCATCACCTTCTGTATTTACTGCAGGGCCAGCATTTGTTGGTTGTCCCCAAACGTTTGCTTTTGCATCATAAGTACATCTCCAGATATCAATTCCACCATATCCACCAGGCATTCTCGAAGCAAAATATAAAAATTTGCCATCAGCAGATAATGTTGGGTGACCAAATTGTACAGAATCGTTATTAAATGGTAAACGTGTAGCTACACCCCAGGTACTACCTTGTTTTTTAGCCATATATAAACCGCATTTTACTTGCTTGTTCTTTTCTTCAGGGCAACGCGTAAAGAAGATCATATCACCTTTTTTGCTTACCCAACCTTGACCTTCGTTAACAGCAGAAGAAATTGAAGGAGGTAATAAAACCGGAGTTGACCATTTACCGTTCTTATCTAATTTTGTTTCGTAAAGATCAGAGTGGTTACCACCTGTATTAATTTCAGTTCCACCACTTATACCACCTTCTCTACGAGAAGTGATCACTAAAGTTTGATATTTTTTATCGCTAAAGCTTGGAGAGTAATCAGCTTCTTTTGAATTGATCAAAGACATATTCTCCATTTTATAACGTTGAGGAGCGTCTTTCCATTGTTGAGCTAATTCGCATGATTTTACACCTAAGTCTGCTTTTTTAGCATTACCGCCTTTAGCTTTGTAATTGTTATATTCAAC
Source organism: Bacteroidota bacterium (assembly GCA_013816615.1). Classification (GTDB taxonomy): domain Bacteria; phylum Bacteroidota; class Bacteroidia; order B-17B0; family Aurantibacillaceae; genus Aurantibacillus. The sequence goes on along the minus strand of JACDED010000001.1, from coordinate 87,926 downwards.
AATAGCCTCAGGATATTTCATTTGGCTTTTTAAAACTTCAGCTAATAGTAAATAAACTGTTGGATCATCATAATTAGCCGCGATCGCTTTTTGATAAAAGGTCTCAGCGCCTTTATAATCGTTGATCTCCTGTGATGCATATCCTGACTTGAACATTACCACAGCTTTTTTATCTTTAGGAGCGCTTGCATATGCCTGTTTGTACATATTTATAGCGTTATAATATTGGCGAGCTTCAAATGCAGCATCGGCCTTTTTTAGCAATTTTTGCGAGAATCCGTTTGCAACAAAAATAACAAGAGCTGCTGCGGTTAAAGTAAACTTAGTGATGTTTTTCATACTTTAATTATGAGTTAATAGGCTGCTAATATAATAAATTTTATACAAATCGTTAAAAAATTTTAAAAATTTTTGAAGAAAATTGGCAAATCCTGCGTTCTAATATGATAAATTTAAGCCTTTATCTTTCAAAAAAAGTGTTTAATCATAGTAACGAAAAAACAGGGATAATGGTTGGTATTTATCTTCATATTCCTTTCTGTAAGCAGGCTTGCAGCTATTGCGACTTCCATTTTAGCACAAATTTAAACACAAAAGACGCACTGGTTAAAGCCATTATTAAGGAAATTGAAAATAGGTATAATTATTTGAACAACAATAAGTTGGGAAGTATTTATTTTGGGGGAGGAACGCCTAGTTTATTAAATAAACAAGAATTTGAAGCCATTTTTGAAGCTATAAATAAGCACTTTACTTGCGATAAAGCTGCGGAAATTACCATGGAAACAAATCCTGACGATATTTCCAAAGAAAATCTTAAAATTTGGAAACAATTGGGAATCAATAGGTTAAGCATTGGACTGCAAAGTTTTAATGATGAAGAGTTAAAATGGATGAACAGGGCTCATAACGCTTCGCAATCTGTCACTTCTGTACTTATGGCCCAGGATGAAGGGTTTGATAATATAACCATCGATCTTATTTATGGCAGCAAATTTCAGGATCTTAAAACCTGGGAAAGCACATTGTTGCAAACCGTTAGTTTAAATACACAACATATTTCTTCTTACAATCTTACAATTGAAAATAAAACTGTTTTAGGAATTCAAAATGCTAAAGGGAAAGAGCCTTCCATAAACGATGATCTTAGTAGCAAACAATTTTTAATGATGTCGGATATGCTACAGCAAAATAATTTCATTCATTACGAAATTTCAAATTTTGGAAAGCCTGGTTTTTTCGCAAAACACAATAGTAATTATTGGTTGCAAAAACATTATTTGGGTGTTGGGCCTTCTGCGCATTCATTTGATGGCACATCGCGACAATGGAATGTGAGAAATAATAATTTGTACATTCAGGCATTGGAAAATAGCACTTCTTATTTCGAAAAAGAAGAGCTTTCTGTTAAAGACAGGTTTAATGAATACGTTCTTACACGTTTTAGAACAATTTGGGGTTGTGATGTAAATGAGATCAGATCTCTTTTTGGTGAAGAGATCGAAAAACATTTTTTAAAAATGGTAACTGAAAAGAAAAATGATCTTGAAGAAAACAATCGCAGTTATATTTTAACCACACAAGCGCGTTTATATGCGGATGGCATTGCCGCCGATTTTTTTATAGATTAGATCATTTCGTTTTATCATTATAAAAATTTTCTATGAGACCAACACTCGCATCAATACTATTTACCAGCCAGTCAAAATAAATATCAATTTTTTCATCTTCGGTTAATAAATGATCAGGCACAGTTTCTCTTATTCGGGTTGATAATTCGTAAAGACATAAAGCAGCGCAAACACTCACATTAAAACTTTCGGTAAAACCATACATTGGTATTTTTACAAATTCATCTGCGTGATCAAAAACCGTTTGCGAAATTCCTTCAATCTCTGTTCCAAAAACCAATGCCAGTTTTTTATCTACAGGTAATTTATCAATAGTACAATCATTTTTGTGTGGCGTTGTTGCAACAATACGATAGCCTTTACTTTTTAATTCCTTTATAGCATCAAGTGTATTATTTTCCGTGCCTTTATGTTTGTGAACATTCAACCACTTACTACTGCCCATATCTACATCGGCACTAATTTTAATACTGTTCCTTCCTTCTATGTAATGAATATTTTGAACCCCAAAACAATCGCAGCTTCTTAAAATTGCACTTGCATTATGTCCCTGGTAAACATCTTCTAAAACAATTCGTAAATGATCTGTTCGTTGAGAGATCACTTCATCAAAACGTTTTTTACGGCTATCAGAAATAAAGCCGGTTAAGTAATTTATTAATTCTATTTTTTGAGTTTGTTCCATTTTATCAGACTGCAAAGAAAAAATAAATTCTTTAATTAAAATACAAATGTTTATCTTTGCCCTGCAATTGGTTCTTTTTTAAACTCACCTGGTGGAACAAAACATCATGCGGGCAAGCAAAAGATTAATAGGGAATAGCGTGCAAATCGCTAATAGTACCCGCTGCTGTGAGTCCTTTTAGAACTTAAAACATTCTTTAGCCACTGTTTTTAACGGGAAGGCGTTTTAGGTAAGGATAAGTCAGAAGACCTGCCAGTGCAATAATGTTGAAGGCTTTCGGGATGTGAGGCCAAAGACGCACAAAAAGTATCAAAAAAATTGATCTTAAAAACACATAGGCATTTTGCTTGTGAACTTAATTATATTAAGTTCATATTGCTTTGTTTATTTGCAAGCGTAAAATGTCTCTCACAGCAGGATACTGTTTCGTTAATAACAGTAGAAGTTGTTACCTATAAAACAGAGCTTTCGCAAATAGGCAAAAAAACCGAGCAGGTTGATTCTACAATTAAAGAACAATTCAAATCAAATTCGGTTGGTGATGTGTTAAATTTAAATACACCCATCTTTATAAAAAATTATGGTCCGGGTCAACTTGCTACAACAGCTTTTAGGGGAGGTAACGCTTCGCAAACTGCCATATTATGGAACGGCTTCAATATTCAAAATGCTATGTTAGGTCAATCAGATCTTTCTTTAATGCCATCTTTTTTGTTTGAAGATATTGGTATTGAATATGGTGGCTCTTCTTCTTTATGGGGCAGTGGCGCTGTTGGCGGAAGCATACATCTTAAAAATAAAACTTTGTTTAACCAGGGCCTAAAAACCTCGGCAGGATTTGGAGCCGGAAGTTTTGGTTTAAAAAATGTATCCACATCTATTTTGTATAGCGGCAAACGATTTATTTCTTCTTCAAAGATCTATAATTCAAGATCTCAAAATAATTTTAGTTATAAAGATACAAGCGATAAAGATCAACCGATCAAACAACAAAAAAATGCAGGTTATAATTTTTTGGGCTTAATGCAGGAATTAAAATTTCTGATCAATTCAAAACAAATTTTATCGATCAATGCTTGGATCAATTCAAATAAAAGAAGATTGCCGGGCTTTGATCCTTCTGCGGAAAGTAAAACATACCAGTATGATAATGTAACAAGAATAACCGCAAACTGGAACTATACGACTTCAAAATTCAGATCGGGAATAAAAGCAGGATTTTTTGAAGACAGAATAAATTATAAAGATAGTTTAACATCTCTTTTTTCAAAAAGTAAAACACAAACCATAATTGCTGAAAATGAAAATTATTTTACCTGGCGTAAACATCATCAGTTAAATTTTGGGGTAAACTATACTTCAAGTACAGCTTTCACCGATAATTATGCGGGCACCAGAACATTAAGCCGCTTTTCATTTTTAATTGGAAACAAATTTTCTTTTTTTCAAAACAAATGGCTCACATATGTTTCTGCCAGGGCAGAATATTTTAGCGTTGGTGCTTTACCCATAACCGGAAACATTTCTACAGAATATAACCTTACACGAAATGTTTTTTTAATGGCAAGTGCAGCAAAAGTTTACAGGCAGCCAACCTTAAATGAATTATATTGGTTACCAGGTGGAAACATACATTTAAAACCTGAGCAAGGCTACACGTTTGAAGGTTCTGTAAATTACAAAACGCAATTTAATAAGGTCTCGGTTTTAATTTCAGGTTCAGCATATAGTCGTAAAATAGATAACTGGATCTTATGGGTGCCTGGCGCAAACGGAAATCCATCACCCATTAATGTGCAACGTGTGTGGAGCAGGGGAGCTGAAACAGCGTGGAAGATCAGTTACACAAGAAACAAATTTTTTTATAAAGTAAATGTTATTACAGGTTATGTTCTTTCAACCATAGAAGCAGACAAACAGGAAAATAATAATACAATTAACAAGCAATTGATTTATACACCACGTTATACTGTTAATGCAAATATTTTATTTGGTTACGATAAAGCAGCAATTACTTTTTTTAACCAATATATCGGTTATCGTTTTACAACAAGTGATAATACACAATGGCTAAACCCTTACCAGGTATCTTCAGTACGTTTAAATTATTCTATTTCTCTCAAAATAATTGACATTATTTTATTTGGTGCCTGCAATAATTTATTTGATAATAATTATATGGTACTTTCCGGAAGACCAATGCCTTTAAGAAATTATGAATTTGGAATTACTTTACAATCAAAAAATTAAAATAAATAAAAATAAATAAAAAACAAAACATGAAAAAAACAATTACTACACTGGCTTTGGTTTTAGGCCTTTTTACAACAAAGGCACAAACAATGGTTGCCAATTTTGAAAGCCTTCCATTGGCAACAAACTCTGCTTACTCAAGTACAACAAGTGTTCCTTTTTCTCAGGCAGGCGCATCTTTTCAATACAAGTGGGATGCAAATTTTAATTATTGGAGTGGTGGATTTTCGTATACAAACAAATACGATTCTTCGTCAGTAGTTACTGCAACGCCCGGCTTGTACGGTGTTATGCCATTAAAAGGATACAACAATTCAAATATTTATGCAGTTGCGCAGGATAAAGGTGTTATTAATTTAAGCGCGCCATCAAATACTGTAAATGGTTTTTATATTACTAATACAACTTATGCTTACCGATCAATGAAGCATGGTGATCAATTCGGTAAAAAATTCGGTGGTGCAACAGGTAATGATCCTGATTTTTTTAAAGTAACAGTAAAAGGTTACAAAGGTGGAGTTTTATTACCTGACAGCGTTCCCTTCTATTTAGCCGATTTTCGTTTTGCAAATAATGCGTTGGATTATTTAGTAAATACATGGCAATGGGTAAATACTTCTACTTTAGGAAATGTGGATAGTCTTAAATTTTTTATGTACACAAGTGATAATGGTTCTTTTGGCCCAAACACACCCTTGTTTTTTGCAATAGATGATTTTACAATTGTACAATCAAGCGTTGGTTTAGCAGAAAATAAAAATAATTTAAAATTTAATGTGTATCCAAATCCATTTAACTCGGATATGAATATTGTGCTAGCTTTAAATAACGAAAGCACGAAAGCAAACGTTTTAGATGTTACAGGTAAAGTAGTTTATTCCCAGGAAGTAAACGGGCTTCAGGCAAATCTTGATCTGAACTCATTACAAAGCGGAATTTATTTTTTAGAAATTAGTTCAGGTGATAATAAATCAGTAAAAAAGATCATTAAAAATTAATTTAGTTTGAAGGCGCATTTTGTGTGATGCGCCTTCTTTTTTAAAATGAAAAAGCTTCTTCCAATATTTATTTTTTCTTTTGTTTTATCTTCTTGCGTTAAAGATAAACCACAGAATACTATTCAACCACAGGTTCAATTAACCAATGCTAAAAAGGTTTACGTTATTAATGAGGGTGTTTTTCCAAATGGTAATGCCGAGGTTTCTTTATTTGATACCGGGAACGATGCTGTTATTGAAAAATTTTACGCTAACCAAAATAGTAATGCTGCGCTTGGTGATGTTGCGCAAAGCATGAATTATTTTAATAACCGTTTTTATATTGTAGTTAATAATTCGCATAAAATTATTGTTTGTGATCAGGACTTTAAAAAAATAGGACAGATCACTTCATTAAGTTCACCGCGTTACATATTGCCGGTAACAAATCAAAAAGCATATGTAAGCGACCTTTATGCAAATGCCATCAATATAATTGATCTTAATACAAATACAAAAACAGGTTCTATTCCTTGTCCGGGTTGGACGGAAGAGATGGTTCTTATTTATAATAAAGTATTTGTTACAAATGTGCGTAAAGATTATGTTTACATTATTAATACAATTAACGATACAAAAATAGATAGTATAAATGCTGGCCTAAATGCCGGAAGTATTGTAATTGATAAAAATGATAAAGTTTGGATACTTAGTACAGGAGATAACCAAAATTCTATTTCCGGAAAATTAACAAGAATAAATGCAGTTACTAACCAGGTTGAAACTTCTTTTACTTTTGGCAGTACTGAATCTCCGGGTACTTTAAAATTAAATAAAACAAAAGATACTTTGTATTTTTTAAAAGGAGGTATTTACAGGATGGCAATTACAGACGCTAACCTTCCGGCCTCTGAATTTATTTCAAAAGGAACCAAAAATTTTTACGGTTTAGGTATCAATCCAAACGATCATACCATTTATGCTGCCGATGCACTGGACTTTAATTCGCGCTCAAATATCTATATCTACAATTCCAATGGTAGTGCCAAAAAGAATTTTAAAGCCGGTTTAAACTCAAACGGTTTTTATTTTGAATAAAAAGTGGCATCTTTGGCTTGTTGAGTAACGCCATTAATATAATTTCTTTCGATGTTCCTTTTCCTGCTAACTATGGCGGAGTAATTGATGTATACTATAAACTGGTTTGGTTAAAAAAAGAAGGTGTAAAAATTCATTTACATTGTTTTACGTATGGCAGGCCTGAATCTAAAGAGTTAGAAGCTTTATGTGAAAAAGTATATTATTACAAGCGCGAAACCGGTTTACTTGCAAATTTTTCTTCGTTGCCATATACAGTAAAATCCCGTCAATCAAAAGAATTGGAAAAGAATTTATTGTCAAACGATTTTCCTATTTTATTTGAAGTATTGCATACCTGTTATTTATTAAACGATAAGCGTTTTGAGAACCGTAAAAAGATCTACAGGCACAGTAATATTGAACACGATTATTATTTAGAGCTTTCAAGATCAGAACGTAATATTTTCAAAAAGATCTATTTACAAATTGAAGCCGGGAAATTAAAACGTTTTGAAAACATTGTAAATTTTGCTGATGTTATTTTAGCAGTGAATCAAAAAGATGCTGATTATTTTAAGAAGAATTATCCTGTACCCGAAACATTCTATTTACCAAGCTTTCATGTAAACGAAAAAGTAACGAGTAAAACCGGAAAAGGAGATTTTATTTTTTTTCATGGTAATTTAAGTATTTCCGAAAATTACGAAGCAGCTATTTGGTTAATTAGGAATGTATTTTGTAAAACTAAATTCCCTGTTATTATAGCGGGTTTAAATCCACCGGCTTTTTTAGTGGATGAAATAGAAAGATATTCTAATATCGAATTAAAAAATAGTCCGGCAGAGGAAGAGATGGATCGTTTAATTAACGAAGCGCAAATCCATGTTTTGTATACACATCAGCCAACAGGCTTAAAATTAAAATTATTAAATGTGTTGTTTAAAGGCAGGTTTATCATTTGTAATTCTAGTATGATAGAGGGTACCGGCTTAAATGAAAATTCCGGATTTATAATTTCAAATAATGCAAATGAATTTATTCAAAATATAAATTCTGTTTTTGAAAATGAATTTTCTTCAGATCAAACCCTTGAAAGAGAAAAACAGGTCCTACATTTTAATAATGCCGAGAATTGTAAGAAATTGGTAGATGTGATTAGTTTGTAATGTCATCCCGAAGAATTAGGGATCTCAACACAGATGCTTCCTTCGTCAGCATGACATAAGATATTACACCAACATCAACGGAATTTTAATTTCGTGCCTTACACTTTCAATCGTACTTCCCAATAAAATGTCTTTTATAGTTCGGTGTCCATGCGTTCCCATAATTAAAATATCACAATTTTTTTCCTGTATAATTTTTGGAATAGATAATTTTGGGATCCCAAAACCTAATTGAATTTCTGTTGTAATATTTTTGCCCTGTAATTCAGTTTGGTATTTTTTTAATTTCTGATAATCTTCTTCACGCTCAAAGTCAAACGATTCTTCACCGTAAACCATAGCGTTGGTACTTTCTAAAATATGAATTAAGATAAGTGTAGAATCTTTATCACCGATTTGCAAAGCTTTATTAATGGCTTTGTTATCGCTGGGACTGAAATCAACAGTTACAGCAATTCGCCTAACATTGGTTTTAAAATCTAATTCTAAAGGCTGTAACTCATCATGAAATCCTTTGCGTTTGTTTATTTTTTCTTTTGTAATGAATGGCACAACGGTGATATAGATCAACATTAAGAAGGAAAAGATGCAAACAGGTACAATAGTAAAACTTATTAAAACAGCATGCTCGCTTGTAAATAAAAGATCAGTGATCTCGTTAAAAACCAGTTTTACATTTAAACCAATAATAACTAATGCTGATACCCAGGATAATATTTTTTGCCATTTAGGGATCGTAAATTCACCCATTTTCTTTTTATCACTCACAAAGTGAATAAGAGGAATTACAGCAAAACCTAATTGTAAACTTAAAACAACCTGGCTAAAGATCAATAGCTTTCCTGTGGCACCATCACCCATAAAATAAATGGTTAAAAATGCAGGAACGATTGCAATTAAACGCGTTAATAATCTTCTTATCCATGGTTGTAAACGTAAGTTCAAATAACCTTCCATTACAACTTGTCCGGCTAATGTGCCCGTAATAGTAGAGCTTTGGCCGGCGGCAATTAAAGCAACGGCAAATAAGATAGGGGCCAGAGTACTGCCTAACATGGGCGCTAATAATTGATGTGCGTCTTGTATCTCTGCCACATCATGTCTTCCCTGTTTAAAAAAAGTAGTAGCAGCTAAAATTAAAATGGCAGCGTTTACAAATAAAGCAAGATTTAATGCGATGGCACTATCGATGGTATTAAAACGAATGGCTTTTTTTATATCAGTTGGTGTACGGTTAAATTTCCGGGTTTGTACGAGTGAGCTGTGTAAATATAAATTATGTGGCATAACGGTAGCACCAATAATTCCGATAGCAATATAAAGCGCTTCATCATTTTGAATGAACGGCACTAAGCCACCTGCAATTTCACTTAGTACGGGTTTCGCAATGAAAAGTTGAATAAAAAAAGAAACACCTATTAATAAAACAAGACAAATAATAAATGCTTCCAGTTTACGAATGCCACGATTTAAAAGAAATAATAAAATAAAGCTGTCTAATACAGTAATGCAAACGCCCGTTAAAATGCTGATATTAGGAAATAATAAATGGATACCAATAGCCATACCAATAACTTCGGCAAGATCGCAGGCAGCAATAGCAATTTCGGCAAGGCCATATAAAAATAAATTAATAAAACGCGGATAAGTTTCGCGAGATGCCTGTGCAAGATCTTTACCACTAACTATTCCCAGTCTTACGCAATGGCTTTGTAATAAGAGGGCGATGATGTTGCTCATTACCAAAACCCATAATAAGTTGTAGCCGAATTTACTTCCACCGGCAATATCGGTTGCCCAGTTGCCCGGATCCATATAACCAACACTGATCATATATGCAGGGCCAATAAATGCCAGTAATCTTTTTACTGTACCACCGGTATTTGTATTTACACTAGAGTTTACCTCTTCTAACGACTTGCTCATTTTTTCTCCTCCACTAAAATATTAGACGCTACTTTATTACTAAAGAACTGACTATTTGTTTTATTTATTTTTACTTTAAATGAATTATCAAACTCATTTATCTCTTCAATTTTCACAGCATCACCTATTTTTAAGCCTATAGATGTTAGATGTTGAAGAAATGTTTTTGAATGCTCGGCTACACCAACAAATGTAAAGCTACCTTTTGTTTTATGTTGGTTTAAAGGAATTGCTTTTACAATATTAAGCTGACCGTTAGCATCCGGAATTGGGTCACCATGCGGATCGAATTTAGGCTTACCAAGAAATTTATCCAAACGCTGAATAAGTTCATCACTATTGATATGTTCCAATTGTTCAGCTATTTCATGAACCTCGTCCCATTTGAATTGTAATTTATCCACCAAAAAAACTTCCCATAATCTATGTTTTCGTACTACTTTAATGGCAGTGCTTTTGCCTTTTTCGCTTAGCTTCACGCCCTGGTAAGGAATATAATGGATCAGTTTTTTTTCTGCCAAACGTTTCAACATATCTGTAACCGTTGCCGCTTTTATGCTGAGATGATCAGAAATTTGATTGGTGCTTACATCAGCATCTGCCTCTAAATGACTTAAACTATAAATGGCTTTAAGATAATTTTCTTCTGTAAGTGAAATAAGCATTATAATAGTTTTGGGTACAAAAGTAATAATAAATTTTATGACACTAAACAAATTTTTAGGCTGACCTAAAAACCTGTTAATAAAGGTAGTTTGTCTATTAAAACAGTTGTTGCTCTATTTGAATGTGTTTTTATCAGGGTAAATTTCATATTTGAACTTGCAAATTATAGTTGGGAGAGATCTCACATTTAATTAACTTTTAAAGAACTCACTTTATGACACTGAACGAACGTATTGAAACCATTAAAACAAACTGGTTAAACATTAAAAACAAAGACCAAAAATTTTCTGAGAAGAATAATTTACAGAATGTAATCGATGCTAAAAGCATAGAAGCATTTGAACAACAGCATGGCATTGAATTGCATGAAGAGTATAAAAATTATCTTTTAAATGTATCTAACGGCGGCCCTTGTATAAGTGGTCAGATGTATTCTTTAAATGAGAGTCTGCAGCCGTTTGGTAAAGCACAAAATTTAAATCATTGCAAATTAGATTTTGTTGTTACAGAAGAAAAAATTGTTGAATACCTGACAAATAAAATAAAAAATGCCACGAAAGATATAGCTCCAATACCTATGGACGCCAATGCAGGCGGCTATTTGTTTTTAAGCAAAATATCAGAAGATAGTTATTACATATTAGCTTTAAACGGTGCTTGTAAAAATGAAGTATTTATGCTTACAAAAGCAGAGCGAGAACAAAGAGGTGGTGCTACAGAAATGTATTTTAATTTATTACCTGAAATGTGTTTTGTAGAAAATCAGATAAAAACGTTTTCTTTTATTGATTGGCTAGAAGATATGCAAAAAAATTGGTTTAATACAAATGCCGAACTTGATAAAAAACTTACTGCGGTAAAAATAATGTGGTATAATTTTGAAGCCTGGGATAAAGATAAAACTGTTTTTGGCGCTTTTATGCACCATTACAAATTAAATAAAACACTTACCGATAATGAAATTGCATACCTGGAAAATAAATATCAATTTAAATTGCCAGAAGAATACCGTCAATATTTAAAAATAGTAAGTAATGGCGGCGTGGGCCCTTTTTACGGTATGAATAGTTTTGAAGACGCAGTGATGTCTTTAAATAGCGGAAGCAGGGATGATGGTACCTTTATTAATTATCTTGAGAAAAACCCTGATCATTTTGCAAAACCTTTTCCTGTTACAGATGAACAGGTAAATAATTACTTGCTTCAAAAAGCAAGTAATCCTTCTGCTGCGTCGCAACCTATTAAAATAAATAAAAACGCCGGTGGTTATTTATTTTTAGCAGAGTATGGTTGTGGTGGTTATTACATTATGCCCGTTAACGGAAATGGCGCCGGCGAAGTTTGGTACCTTCAAAAAATGAATGCTAATAAACTTACTTACGAATTAACTGATGAAAATGGAAATTTAGTTCAATCAGGAAGCTATGGTGATGATGAAGACGATAACTATTTTGAACTATACCCGGAATTAAAATGGAACAACCTGCAGGCATCTACTGTTAATTTTTTAGAATGGTTAGAATACAAACAATCCACCTGGTTCTCGGAAAATAACGATGAATCTGAAAGTACAGAACAGGAAGCGCCAAGCGAAGGATTTAGTAACGAAAACGCCTATCATCCTTTAGCAATTGGCAATACGTGGACTTACGATTTTGCAGGCCAACAAATGATAAATACTATAGAAAGCTGCGACAATGGAGTGTTTATCGTATCCAACTCATTAAATCCTGTAAAAGGAAATATGAAAAAAGTAAATGGTGAATATTTTAGCGATAGTTATGAAAAGGGAAATATGCAAGTTGTATTAAAAGACAATTTGGTTTTAGGAGATCAATGGGACGTGATTTTTAAAGCCAACGGTATTGACTGTGTTTATAAATTTACTGTAAAAGAAATAGCGCCAAGCAAAGTTATTGCAGGCAAGGAGTATAAAGATGTGGCAATGGTAGAATCAGACAGTAATATGTTGATCAATGGAAACTTAGTGTCTATTAACGCATTTGTTCAAACCTATTACGCAAAAGGCGTGGGCGCTGTTCTAACACTAACCAGTGGGGTTATAGGCGTTTCAGAAACGCCATTGTTATCTTATGACATAAAATGATGGTGCAGCTTCTAGATCCAAAAACCGGGGAATTTAGTATAAGTAAGGATTTTATTGTTTCGGCTAAAACTACAATAGAAGACCTTGTTGCTTATTTTGGAGAAAGTGCATTACAAGTTCGTGATTTTGAAAATGGTCACAGCAATTATACTGTACGGGATTTAAAGATTGCGGATCTATATTTTATCCTTACGTTTTATTTCGTAAATAACCGCATCAGTAAACTAAGTGTTTTAGTTCAGGAATTACCTTACAATTTGGATCAAAAATTGCCCAATAGCAACAGTTCTGGCTGGGATAATTTTAATGAGAAGGATGAAATTAAAAAAGGAGATTTTATAAAGTTATGGTTTGCACATCAAATGCATAACGATTATAAAAAATACGATTGGGGAAAAGCAGATGTGTATTATGATTTTCATAATTTGAGCAGCAGCTGTTTGATAAATTATAATATGCCAATAAAAATATAAAAAGGGTTATTAAATTATGGAAGAAGATTTAATTTTTTTAAATCCATCAAGGGACTCAGATTTAAAAAAAATATATTTAACAAAAAGCAAATCAGTATGGATTGAGATTGACTGGCTATCTGAGGAGCTCATAAATTATGCAGAAGAAAATTACCAGGATTTATTTCAACTGCATCCAACTGAACGAGGCAGAGTAGTAATGTATGGCAAAGATAATGCATCATTTAGATGGCATCGCAGTTATTTGAATACACCTGTTTTTGATTTAGACTTGCACGGCAAAAAGAGTTATATGTATTCCGGAAAAGAAGGTTATAGCGATTTATCTCTGCCAACTTCGTTTCAATTTTTTTTAGATTATATAAATTCCAAAGAAGAAGATAAATATAATCAGGTGATCGTAAATTGGTATGCAAGTGGCAAGGATTATATTGCGGCACACAGCGATTGCGAAATTGGTATAAAACCACATACGGGCATTGCACTTTTATCGTTGTATAGAGATGAAAACACTACACGCGACATATTATTTACAAGTAAAAGACTAAAAAACGAAGAAAATGATGCTGTTTACAATAAGCTAAAAATCAAAATGAATCAAGGTTGTATTATTACCATGGGTGGAGATATGCAAAAACTTTTCCGGCATAGAATTCCGCAGGATGTAAGTATAACAGCACCCCGCATTAGTTTAACATTTAGAAAATTTTTAACACACAATTAAATAAAATATAAATTATGAAAAAATTACAATTTAAAAACCACAGAGAGGTTAATGCAGGAAATTATAAAAAACTCTCAAAAACACACCTTGATCAAATGGCAATATCTGCAACTCTTGGTTTTGGTGAAGAATATACAACTGCAGAGCATTTTTTAGAACAAAGTGGGGATGGTGATATAAACGATGGTGCAGTAGAACTTTGGGACATCGTTGATACTAGTGCTCCTGAGAAGGTAATTTATGAGTGTTGGGTGTACCTGGCAGATACTGCCAATGTGTTTTTTGCAGGTACAACTAACGATACACTTGCGGCTATGTGTCAATGGTCGTTTGACGATCATACGAGTGATGGTAGTAATGAAGAGCTTTGTGCGGCTTTGCAGGAAGCATTCGATGATAAAGAATAAATTTTCTAATAGCATTAGCAAAATTTTCATTCATCTATTTAAACAGTTACTGCTCTATTTTTATAGCTTTTTTTTGCGTGTTAATTTACATTTGATCGATCAATTAAAAAAATATGAAAAATATCCAGAATATAAAATTTGATTTTTTGGCAGACTACAAAATAGAAGATGATAATTTTAAAAATTTAACGGCTGTTCAAAAACAGCAATTAATTGCCTGTGTGCCCCTTTATTTAATTGAGAGTGATGCTGAAAACATGGATGTGTCTGATATCGTAAATTTATTTCGCGAAGAAGACGGCGGCTGGGCTGAAGCTTGCTTATATCATATTTTAGATACGGATTCAGACGAAATAGCGTTTGATTTTTGGGTATTTAATGAAGACTCAGGAACTATTTTTGAGCACAACACGATTAATAATATTGAAATTTATATGAACGATTATAATTTCGAACTAGCTAGGGCAAACGCATTCAATAAAAAATTACCTGAAAATTTTGTTGATGTGTTACAACAAGAATTTTAGTCGTTAAAAAACAAGAGGAGAAAGTATTAAATATCTATTTTTCAATTGTTTATGAGGTTGTTTTCGTTCATCTATTTAAATGGTTGTTTATCTATTACAAAATTTATTAAGCGGTAATTGTACCACCTTTGATGTTGGATTATTATTGAAAATTTATAATAGTGAGAACGAAAATTATCTTATCAGGCCTTATTTTTATTTTGCATACACTAAGTGCACAGGATCTTGATAATTTAAAAAATGTAAAACCTTTAACGTTTAATGGTGGTTTAAATTTACAAACCGGTTTTTACAGTATGCAGGGTGCAAAAGCCCGTCAACCTCAATTTACATATGTTGTAAGCGGCTCTCCGGTATTAAATATTTATGGTGTTGTTTTGCCGTTTTCGTTTACTTTTAGTAATTATCAACGCGATTTCCGTCAACCTTTTAATCAATTTGGTTTAAGTCCAACCTACAAATGGGTAACGCTGCATCTGGGTTATAGAAATATTTCTTATTCTCAGTTTGGAATGGCAGGTTATACGCTTCTAGGTGCGGGAATTGAACTTAAGCCAAAAAAATTCAGGTTCGCTTTTTTATATGGCCGCTCTCAAAAAGCAGTTGCAGATGATACAACCAAGACAATTACAAATAACCTAAACGATATTAATTATCCGGCCTATAAACGAATGTTGACGGTTGCTAAAATTGGTTATGGTACCGAGAATAATTTTTTCGATCTGCATTTTTTACAAGGTAAAGACGATAGTACAAGTTTACCTTTTACACCAATTACAACCCAGGTGTTACCGGCTAAGAACCAGGTTTTAGGAGCTACCAATAAATTCTCTTTTTTTAAGAGAAGAATTGTATGGCAGGCAGAAGCCGCGGTTAGTGCATATACAAGAGATATAAGATTTGAAAGTTTAGATCTAGGCAATCAAAACGCGACTGCTTTTATTGGTGCTAATATTTCAACGCAGGTAAATTATGCTTACGAGGCACAATTAAATTATAACGAACCGGGCTTTGGCATTGGTGCAAAGTATCGCAAAGTAACACCAGATTATAAAAGTATGGGTGCTTATTATTTTCAAACTGATTTTGAACAGATGTTAGGAAACATACGTTTTAATTTAATTAAAAACCGTGTGCGAATCGGCGCAAGTGGTGGAGTGCAAAACGACAATTTACTGGATAAAAAAATTGCTACAACGCAGCGTAAAATTTATAATGCTAATGTATCGTTTAATCCAAACGCAAAATTTGGTCTTGATTTAAGTTATGCAAATTTTGGCACAAGCCAACGTGCAGGCACCAGAAATTTAAGTGATACCGCTACGATCAACCAAATTAATAATTCAATAAATATCGTGCCGCGTTATGTTATTGCTAACGAAAAAAGGGTAATTAGTTGCATTGGTATTTTTGGCAGGCAAGCATTAGATGACAGGAACAGGTTTACGAAAGATCTTACACAAGTAGAAATGATGTTTGCTAATTTAATTTTTACGCGAAGTGGTGTTCAAAAAAGAATATCATTTACAACCGGTTTAAATTATAGTACAAGCAAGAGTCTTGTTGGAACAATTGGTTTAGTTGGTGTGATGGGAGGAGTTTCTAAAAGCTGG
Organism: Bacteroidota bacterium; assembly: GCA_013816615.1. GTDB lineage: Bacteria > Bacteroidota > Bacteroidia > B-17B0 > Aurantibacillaceae > Aurantibacillus. The sequence continues at coordinate 71,691 of JACDED010000001.1, read as the reverse complement.
AAAGAAGATAAAATAACAAATGATTTTAATGCAAGTATTAATGCTTCCACATTTAATAATGAGCAAAACGGTTACGTTGGTAATTTACAATATACGATTGGTTGGAAAGTGGCCAAACAACATACAGTTTCTATGATGTTAAACGGATTGTTTAACGAATCAAAAAATATTTTGGCAGGTGGCAGTTTCCAGGAATATTTTGTGAGAATGAATTATGGATTTACTTTTTAAAAAAATAAGCATATGAAAAAATTAATTATCTTAATAGTAATATTAATTTCAAAAATTAGTCTTGCGCAGATCACTAATGTAAATGTTAGTTTAAATGTATTGCCTCCATACTCGCCATACATTGCCGATTATGTTAATTATCAAAACAAAACGCTTATTACATTAATGCCAAACGGCTTACCCTCTGATGTAAAAGAAATTTATTTTAAAGCAAGCGTTGTAGGTGATAATGGTATTTCTGTTTATACAAAACCAAATTATAAACCTGCCCAGGGTTTGCAAATACAAGGTTCAATTCCTAAAATGTTGAGCAGTACAGCGCTTCAAACGTATTTTGAGGAAAGTAGTATAACGGTTAACGGAATTAATATAAAACAGCTAACGATTGGTGATGGTTTGCCTGAAGGCACTTATCAAATTTGCATACAGGTATTTGATTTTGTTACTGATCTGCCTTTGTCAACTTCAGCACCTGCAGGTTGTTCAGCTCCGATTATTATTCAACATGCCGATCCGCCATTACCACTTTCTCCACTATGTGGCAGTGATGTGCTTGCTACTGATGTGCAAAATATTTTATTCAACTGGACCTATAATCCGGGCTTTTCACCAAACTTTCAATACCTCTTAAAGATTGTGCCCGTATTGCCAACTCAAAATGCGAATGATGCTATTAACACAATGGTAACGCCTGCTTTTTTTGAGAAAATAATAAAATCAACATCTTATTTATATGGCCCTATAGATCCTAAATTAATTAAAGGGCAAAAATATGCCTACCGTATAAAAGTATTTGATCCTGCAAATAAGACCATGTTTAAAAATAATGGTGAGAGTGAAGTTTGCACGTTTACGTACGTTGGCAACACACCAATATTTTTAGATGGAACGCAAATAACAAGTCCTGTGGCTCATACAACCTTTACGGCAAGTTTAAACTCTTCAGCTACAGTTAAACCAACTTATATAAATGTGAATTGGAAGAATATAAATTCTGCAGGAAATAAAATTACATACACGCTTAAAATGGTAAAATTATTTAATGAAACAACAGCCGAGAAAGACATGAACAATAATTTAAATGTTATTTTAAATAAAGAGATTAATGGAACAAGTTATACACTTATTGGTGAATCGATTAATACAATTATAAATACAAAGCCGGGAGATAAAAATGGGAGTGTAAATTTGGAAGATGGAAAAAGCTATGCGCTACAGGTTACAGCTAAAGGAAGAGATACCTATGGTCAGCCAATTGTATTTAGTGATTTTGGCAAAAGCCAGATCGTAGTTTTTAAATACATAGAAACAAAAAAGCAAGATCCTAACGCTCAAAATTCAATAACGGGTACTGTAACCGGTAAATTAGTATACAGGTATAAAACAGAAGGAGAGCAACCGGAAAATACCAGTTTCAGTTTTCCATCGTCGGTAAAAACAGTTAAGACAGGAACCATTAATCAAATTGTACCTAATGATGCACCCCTGCCTGACTTTATCTGCAATAATATGTTTAAAATAACCAGCGATGCAAAGCCAGTGGCAAACACAAATATTAAATTAGTATATGATCGTATTGAGTCTAATAAAAAAGATCCTACGCAATATCAAGACCTAAAAAGTTATGATGTTGAAAATGCACCACACCAACAATACGGATCGGGCCCGGGATCAGCAGGAGTTGTTGTAGGAAGTGGCACCACCGATCAGAACGGAAATTTTTCGATTTCTTTTATCAGCAATTTAAAATTTGGTTTACTAAAAGAATATGCAAATAGCGCAGAGTATGGAGCTTTGAGAATTGCAATTGCTGAGCCTGAAGAAAAATTTTGCAATTCGGATATGATAGTATTTCCTAAAAAAGGTCAAACGATAACAATTCCCACCGAAGTTGTTTTTCCGTCTTCATATAACCTGGAAATTACAGTTGTAGCAGATAAAAAAATACAGGACCAGGCAATGAATAAAGGAATGGTTGTGCCAAATTATCCCGTGCAAATAAGTGTGATCAAAGACAATTATTCTAAGAAAATTTCTTATCCTAAAGAAGCAAATATAGAAATGTATAAAAATTTAAATGCTGAGATCTTAGGGCAAAAGGCTATTGTACTAGATGTTGCTAAAACTAATGCGGAAGGGAAATGCATTATTAAAAATTTATTACACGCTGATCTATATTATAATTTTTTAAGAGACCAAAAATATATACAGGCTCTTGAAAAAACATTAGAAGGAAATTTTGCTTATAAGACCGAAACAAAGTTACTTTTTGAAAACTATGGCAAACTTGAAAACGTATTTTTTGATGCAGCCTATAAATTAAGAAAAAGAAATTCTGTATTAAAAATTTCTACTACAAAAGTGGAACTGGAATTAGAACCAAAAAATCCGGAAATTTATTTACGCGCAATTACCAAACAAAATGGTAATATGACACAGGGTATTCCTTTTGCGAAAGTAAGTATTTACGAATATGCAACAGCCAATTCATTTCTACCAAAAATAATTAACTATACAACTGATGTGAATGGTTATTTACATCTAAAAGATCTGGCAATTACCTCTGAAAAACAAGGCAATACATATAAAGTTACCGGGCCTCTACGATCAATATATATAGCGAAGGAAGGATATACAACTTTGAAAATTGCAAGCAGGCAACAATTAGTATATGGTGAACGTTTTCCTGCACAGGTAGAGCAGGTTTTAGAAGGTGGCGGAAATATTATTGGTTGGGTAGTAAACGAAAAAGGTGAACCCGTAGTTAGTAATGTGAGAGTAAAAGGTGGACCATTTATAAAAACAGCGGGTAACGGGGGATTTGGTATAAATAATTGCGCAAGTGGTAGTGCTGTATTGGTAGAAGTTGTGCCTTGTGTGGATAATTATTTTGCGGAAAGTATTACTGCAACTATTTTAAGTGGAAAGTTAACCGTTATAAATAACAATGGTGCCAGTGGTTTTTCCGGAAAAATAATTGTAAAAGAAAAATTGCACCGTGTGCAATTTAAAATTGTAGATGAATTTAATAAACCTGTTAAGCAAAGCTGTACATCAGTTGGATTAAATTTAAGCATTTGTTACCCCAGCAGTTCATCAACCGGTCTAACTAATCCAATAGCTATTGCCAGTGCTGATAATGAATTTTATGTACGTGTTGTAGCAGAAGGTTATGTAACATATGATGATTATAAGATCATTCCAACAGCAAAAACTCCAACTATAATTCCAATCAAATTAATAAAAGGCCAAACTATAACCGGAACGGTATATGACGAAAAAACAAAGCAGCCAATTGCCAACGCGCGTGTTTACTCAATAAGTGGTGTAAACGATGATGGCGAAATACAAAACGAAACATATACTGATAAAAATGGCAAGTATAAATTATCAGGAGCTATAAACAAAGGTACATACATGCAATTTATAGACGCCTATTTACAATTGCCGGTTGATGTGTGTGCTGTGAAAAGTGGAGATAACGGTTATTTGCGCCAGAAACAAAGCGTGCAGGGACTTAACGGTTCGGGTAGTGCCGATTTTAATTTAACCTCATTAAATATGAAGTCAGAAATCTGGGGCTTACCGGTGGAAATAAATACTGTAGATATGAATGCGGATATGTCTTTAAAAATAAGTGGTGCATTTGTAAAAATACCTGGCAATAATACATTCAAGACTTCTTCGTTTAATGCGAAATTGCCATTCAAAAATATTGATGTATGGACATTAAAAAAACCAACTTTAACAAAAAAGGTGAGCAAATTCGACAAGCCTGAATATTATTTTGAGACTAAAAATGATAATATTTTACTTCAGACCAATGCATTAAAAGTTGTGGCTTTTAATAAATTCTCTTGCGAAGTAATGGGTAGCGATGAGTTTTATCAGTTTCCATTATTAAAAATGACTAAAAACACTAGTGGTTACGGTGTTTTAAAAGGTTTTGTAACGTCAGAGCTGGCATCTTTTAATGTTAGTTATCAATACAATGGTAGATTTTTATTCCAGGAAGAAAAAGCTAAAATGAATACAGGTGGTAATATTTTAGAATATATGAAAAATGAACCATTTGAAGTATTGGGTGCGGAGCAAGCTGTGGTATCAAAAGAAAAATATGTTTTAGCTGCTTTGTATGGTGTTAGCGATTTTAAGATCCATAATTTTAACGCAAGCATGAAAAAAGGATCGTACGTTAATGCTGAAAAATTCTCGATCAGTTCCGAAATAAAATTGAAGATCCCATTAGTTGGTATCAGCACTTTACCGGCAGGAACGGTTAACGTTAGTCAAAATTCAATTACCTGGAATGAGTATTCCGGCGAAATTATTATTCCTTTAGAAAAATGGAAAATAACCGGAACAGGCTTGCAATACGATCTCAATAAAGGTGGCTTTAAAATTTTACAAGGCAGCTTGCAAAGTGGTTTACCTACTGTGCAATTAAACGAAATGTTGTTAATGCCAAATACAATTGATCTTGGAACCAACACTTTAAGCGGCAAAGAAAAATTATCATTAAGTAATATAACGCCTCTTAATATGTATTCAGGATCTAAATTTAATTTAATGTATGATGCCGCCTGCTCATTTGATCAGTTACCGCATTACCGTATAAATATTGGAAATGCTACAAATAAAAATGTTGCCTATATAAATGACATTCCGGGAATAGGTGACAGAGATAAAATTAATATAGAAATGTTAAGTGACTATAGTGATGGCGAACATAAAAGTGTGCTTATTAGTCCTACAAAACATAAATTTTTTAATATAATTTCTCAAACTATTAGTGGTATAGAAGTAGGTAAAGATTACTTTACATTAATAGGGAATACTGACCTCGAAATACCCGGTGCAAATAGTAATGTAACGGGTAGGTTTAAGTATTCTAAAATTGGAAACAACATTAAATGTACTGTTGAGAAACTTCAAACCGATATTGAGATGCCGGGAAAAGTTAAGTTTAACGGCACCAGCTTTACACTTTTAGAAAATAGGTTTACAACAACCGGTGATGTTATAATGTATAAGAATTTACCTTCCGACGGAATAGTTGTGCAGGGGATGATTACTAAAACACCTTCTCAAACCAAAATGGATATTTTTAAAAATGAAGAAATAAAAATGGGTAAAGATGGCAATAGGAGTATGCAGATATTAAGCGGAGGAAATGCTGTAACAAGTAATACCTGGTCGCTTGTAGGTTTTACTGCTAAACCTAAAGGATTTAAAACAGGCGCAAACGAAATTTTAATGGATAAAGCAGATGAAATAGATTTTATTGTCAACGGTGCTATTTCAGGAGATCCATTATCAGATAAAAAAATAAAAATAGACGGAATAGAAACACCTTTTGGAGATCTTGAAATAACTTTTGATTTTGATAAAAAAATATTACAAGGCTCAGTTAAGTTGGTGTCTGCAAATATAGCATTAGGCCCAGTGCTGATAATAGATGGTAAAATAAACATGCAAATTGATAGTAAAGGGTTTATATTATCCGGGGCTATTTCTAATGCGGCTATTACACCGTTGCCAATTTTAGATGGTTTTAAAAGTGGTATAGCTTTGGGGTTTTATAGCGGTACTTTACCCGATTATATGAAACAGGATCTTTTGAATGTTACTTTGTATAATCAGTTACCAGGATTAGAACAAGGTCTTAAAGGGTTTTATGTAAACGTCATGAAATCATTAAGCAAAGCCGATCTGCCACAATTACCCGGCCCGAGTTTAGACGATATTCCCGGTATGTCATCTTTTATACCAACATTTGATTTTTCTGCGGGCATCGATCTGCGTACCTCATTAAATGTAGCTGATGGAACTTCAATACTTATTGGCGGAAAAGCAAATGCAAATGCATCATGCTTATACGATTTTGGATGTAAAATTGGCCTGGCTGGAAGCGCGGAAGGAGAAGTAGAATTGAAGTATGCAAATGATCTTACTGGATTTTTATTATTCGGTATTCGTGCTGATCTTATTTATTGTGTAGGTTCTAAAGGATTAGGCATTCAATTAAAAATGGAAAAACAAGCTAGTGGATTTAAATTTACACCCTCATTAAATTAAACAGCGCATGAAAAACATATTAAATATTTGCTTTTGCATTTTGATCACAAACTGCTTTGCTCAGAAAAAACCAGAATCATTAAACCTTAGTGCAAATTACGACGGCGGTGATATAATGATAGAATACAAAATACCAGTATTTAAAAATCTGGATAGTGTTAATCTGGTACTCCATAAAACTTCTAAAACAGGAGAAAAAGTTATGGTGAAACGAAAATTAGCGGTTGGTAGTATATGGAAATACCTTGACACTACCACAAGAAGAAATCCGGGTATTTATCAATACCGTATCGAGACAAGTTACAATACTACAGTTTTGCAGAATGATGAAGTTTGGGCTTACGCTTTTGCGCCGGATTTGGTACCTGTTGCTGCTACTGTTAATGTTGAAAATATAAAAGGTAGCAATAAAATAACTATTAACTGGCAAATAGAGAATAATTTTACATTGAGAACAATTCAATTGCAGCGTAGCAGAACACAAACAGAAAATTTTATAACGATTGCAACACTTAATTCGGATCAAACAAATTTTTTGGATGAAGTGAGTGATGCCAACGAACCTTATTTTTACAGATTACAAATGGTGAATGTAGGTAATAATAAAATTTATTATTCAGTGGTAAGTAACCTGGTTGCAAACTATCCTATTATTCCTTTACAGATAGCAGAGTTAAAATATTCGCTGGTAAAAGATAAAATCACACTGTCATGGCAAAATATGGATGCAAATACAAAAGGATTTTATATAATGAAACGCACAATACAACAAGATAGTTTTTCTTTAGCGTCAACAAAAATTGCCGCTACTGAACTAAAGGGTTATCAATGGCAGGATACATCAAGCACATTAACAGATCAAACAACTTATCAATATTATGTACTTTCTGAAAGTAATTCGTTTGATAAAAGCAAACCATCTGATACGCTAACTGTTTCGTATTCAAAGAAAATAAAAAGCCTTTCGCCACCACAAAACTTACAATTAATACAAACACCTGATAGTATTTATAATTTAGCATGGCAAATTGATAGTTTGAGAAATCATGAGATAGCTGCCTATAGTGTTTATATAAAAGCAAGCAATAGTGATAAATTTTTGCCCTTGAAAAACGGGATAGTTTTAGCGGATCAAAATTACGTTCAGATACCAAAGCCTAATAACGGCGATGAATATTATGTAAAAGCAGTTAACCCTGAAATGGAAAGTGTACCAAGTTTATCTTACACATACAGTAATGCATTTCAACAATCATTTGGACCAAAATATTTAAAAGCAGCGGTAATTAATAATCATGTACATATTAAATGGTTAATACAGGATAATATGGATATAAAAGCATACAAGCTTTATAAATGGGATGGAAAGAAATTTTTAAATATTGCAACGATCGAAAAAAACAAAGACACTGTTGAAACGGAATCGTATACAGCAAACGAATTAAATTTATATCAATTAAAAGCAGTAAATAATAACGGTGTGGAAAGTAGCGGAAGTAATGTTTTGCAGGTAAATTAGCTCCTTAAATTCTGGCCTGTTAATGGTTCGGAATAGTGTTAAATTCCTATATTTGGTTGAATTATGCTCTCAAAGCCTAAAAAACAAAATATTTTGTTAAAATAAGGGTATATAATTTTTGCCGGAACAGAATAAACTCCTATCTTTGCCATCCTTAAAAAAAGATAAAGATGCCAAAAATGAAAACTAATTCCAGCGCTAAAAAGCGTTTTAGCATTACTGGAAGCGGTAAAATTAAAAGAAAGCATGCTTTCAAACGTCACATTTTAACTAAAAAAGAGAAAGACCGTAAACGCGGTTTAACTAAAAGTGGCCTAGTTAGTGCAGCAGATACAAACAACGTGAAGTTCATGTTAAGTATCTAAGCGAAAGTTCTTTAAAGATTATCGAGATCGGTTAATTAAACAAAGTGTTTAACCCGGATTTTAGTAAAAAGTCTCTTAAATGAGCACTAAAATCCAAAGTAAAAATTAAAAAAAATGCCAAGAAGCGTCAATCACGTAGCCAGCAGGGCACGCAGAAAAAAAATCCTTAATTTAACCAAAGGTTATTGGGGTGCAAGAGCAAACGTTTGGACAATTGCCAAAAACACTCTTGAAAAAGGTTTAACGTATGCTTACCGCGATCGTAAAAACAAAAAACGCACTATGCGTGGTTTGTGGATACAACGTATTAATGCAGGTGTTAGAGAGCACGGAATGAGCTACTCTGAGTTCATGGGTAAGTTAAATGCAAAAGGTTTACAATTAAACCGTAAAGTATTAGCAGATCTTGCAATGAACCATCCTGAAGCTTTTAAAGCGGTAGTAAATCAGGTAAAATAAGCTTAGAATAATATATATGAGCAAAAAACGCCCCAACAAGGGGCGTTTTCTTTTATAGGTCGAATTGTTTACACTATTAGCTTAAATTAACTTTAATAACCGAACATAATATTGTTATTTGTGTTATATTTAATGGGAACTTCGATCACAAAAAACACAACAAAATGAAAGCAAAAATCAAAAAAGCTGCAGAGGTGAAAGGAAGCACATACCTAGTTAAACTACGTATTGATGCGAGAACAGTTATTACAGTTAGAACAAAAGAAAGTTTAAAGAACTGGAAATCAAAATATCCAAACGCTGTCGAATTAGCTTAATGGAAATGTAGAATTTTTTAAAGAGATTCTACATCCATTTCTTTTTTCTAAAATAAATTATCTGAACAACGATAATCGTTATCATCACTGCCCAAACAACTGCATATCCATAAGGTGATTTTAACTCGGGCATAAATTCAAAATTCATTCCATACACACCGGCAATAAATGTTACAGGAATAAAAATGCTTGAAATAATTGTGAGCACTTTCATCACCTCATTCATCTTATTGGCATTAGTACTTAAATAAATGTCCATAATGCCGCTCAATAGGTCTCTGTAGGTTTCTACGGTATCTATAATGCGTGTGCTATGATCCTGTAAATCTCGAAAGAACAAATGGGTGCTATCGCTTAAAAATTTTGATTCCGATCTTAATAAATTACTTAGCGTATCACGTAAAGGCCAAACCTGTTTACGCAAATAAATCACTTCGCGTTTTAAACGATACAATTCAATAAGTGATTCGCGTTTTGGTTCCTGAATAATTTCTTCCTCTATCTTTTCTACCCTATCTCCAATTTTTTCGATAGCATCAAAATAACAATCCACTACCGCATCCATAAGCGCGTAAAACAAATAATCTGCCCCTAATTTTCTTACACGCCCCTTCGCCTGTCTTAAGCGTGTTCTTATAATATCAAATGCATCACCACCTTCGGGCTCTTGAAAAGAAATAACAAGGTTATCCATTAGTATCAACGATAATTGTTCTGCATGTACACCTTTATCATACATGATCATTTTTAAGATAGATAAAATGTAATGATCATAATCTTCAAACTTCGGCCGTTGATCAATATGCACAATATCTTCTAAGGTTAAGGGATGTATATTGTAACACTTGCCAATTTTTTCGATCAGTTCTATATCATGCACACCTTCTACATTGATCCATTTTACCATGTTATCTTTAACATGATTAAGACAAGTATCGAGCTCATAAAATGAATCTTCAAAATATTCGGTCTCATTAAATTCAATTAATGTTATCTTTATTTTAGCGTCCTTTTCTTCGCCATTATAAAATAAAGTGCCGGGAGGCGCACCAATATCATGAAGTTTACTCATCAGTTTCTGTATCTAAGTTTTTATTTCCTTGTACAACAACAACAATTTCTCCTTTAATTGGTTTAGAAGAATAAAAAGTAATCAGTTCTGTTATTGTTCCTCTTTTTGTTTCTTCAAACATTTTTGTGATCTCACGCGATACGCTTGCTTTTCTATCTTCACCCAAATGTGTTTTAAGCTCTTCTAATAATTTTAATAAACGAAAAGGCGATTCATAAACAATAAATGTTTTTTCTTCCTGCGCTAATAATTTTAAACGTGTTTGTCTTCCTTTTTTTTGAGGAAGAAATCCGTAAAAACTAAATTCATTACAAGGCAAGCCGCTATTTACAAGTGCGGGAACAAAAGCAGTTGCACCCGGTAAACTAATTATATTAACATTATTGGCAATGGCTTCGCGGATCAATAAAAAGCCAGGGTCTGAAATACCGGGTGTGCCTGCATCTGAGATCAGGGCAATGTTTTTTCCGGAATTTAATGAAGAAATTAACTCATCTAATATTTTATGTTCGTTATGCTGATGATACGATTTTAAAGGTTTTTCAATTTGCAAGTGTTTTAATAAGAAAGAAGAAGTGCGGGTATCCTCCGCTAAAATAACATCAACAGATCTTAATGTATTAATTGCACGTAAAGTAATGTCTTCTAAATTGCCAATGGGTGTTGGTACTATAAATAATTGTCCGCTCATTTAACCTTGAAGTTAAATTATAGGATAGTTAAAAAGGAAAGGAAAAATAATAGTTATAAATAGGCAATTGTTAATCTGTTTTAGTGCTTTTTATGACGCTTTCTCACAAAGCCGTCTTTTCCTTCGCTCTTCAGTTGCTTGTAGTTAGAACGCAGGCGAATGAACATAGCAGGCGTTCTTCTTCATAAAAATCTTTTATCTCAGGCTTATATTCTTTAAAACGATTGTATAAACCGAAGAAATACGAAACAGATCTATCACCATTTGCCTCTTTTATTGTATGAAAAAAAGGTAAAAAGCTTTTTTCACGATGGCCTTCTACTTTAATATTGGCAATAAGTAAATGTAAAAAGCGCCGCTCAAAATCACCATTCGCATAATTTTTATGATAATACAACCTAAATAAAAAACTATTAGAGACAGATCTGTCAAAAATATTTTCCCGTTTGTATAGGAACGCACTCAAGATAAATATTTTTTTTTCTTTTGTTCTGTTCGAATAAAATAGTGGTTGTACCGAAAGCATTTTGCTACTGTCTGTTTTTGAGAACCAAATAATTGGCGCTATTCTGAATTTACGTTTGCCTTTATCTTTTAAGTGCTCACAAATTGGCCAGAGTATAGCGGTTTTAGAATAGTCCGCACGGGTAGTGCGCATAAATAAAAATAAGAAGGCAGAGTAATGTTTTTCTTCACCGCTTCTTCTATAATTAAATATAGGAAATAAAAATGCGTTGGAACTTTTATCAGAATCAAATTTTCCAAATAAGGGCGTGATCATTAAATGTTTTTTACCATTATTATCATGACCCGTAGAAAATAATGGAAAGAAAGTAAAGGAACTATAATTTATATTTTTAAATCTCCACACAAGCGGAAAGAAAACATCTGTTTTTTTATACTTGCTGTGAAACGACCAATACAAAGGGAATAAAACTGTTTTCTTTATAGTATCATCCTCTAAAAAATATTTTCTCGACCAATAAACAGGAAACAAAGTTGTTTTAATATTTCTCTTATTCTTAAAATGTAAAAAAGGAAAAACAACTAAATGCTTACTTGAATCAGGATTTTTGGCCCATGAGAAAATTGGTAAGATAGAAAAAGAGTTATTGTATTTATCTTTTGTTCTGATAATGCCGGGTAAGGCAACAAAATCTAGCTCATCTTTACTTTTAATATACCAAAAAACAGGAAACAAAAACCGCGATCTTATTGTATCACCTGTTTTATAAATATCCTTGTGCCAATACAAAGGAAAAACAACATGTTTAAGAGACGTTTTATTTTGAAAATTCCAATAAAAAGGTGTAATTACTAAATGACTGCGACTTGAATCATAATGTTTGCCATGCGAAAATAATGGAAAAACTGTAAGCGATTCGCGATATTTATCACGGTAACTAAACATAAATGGAAACGCAACTTTTACGTCTTTGTCAGAGCGATGATACAACCAAACGAGTGGAAATATAACTTCATGCCTTACTGTATCATTATAGTCATAGCGTTTTACATTCCAATATAACGGTAAAAACATATGCGTTAAATAACGCTTGCTTTGTATGCGGTAAAACAAAGGTGTAATACCTATATATTTTCTGCTTGAATCTTTTTTATGGCCGTAAGAAAATAAAGGAAATACGGTTAACGATTCTCGTTCTTTATTATTAACCTTAAATACAAAAGGAAAAACATAGGTAT
>JACDED010000001.1:29954-59245 GCA_013816615.1 Bacteroidota bacterium | reverse complement strand
GTATTGTGTTTGGTTTTATTTTTTGCAGACCAATAAAAAGGAAACACACCGTGATGGTAAGTTGTATCATTTCTTTTATAATGTTCGTTATTCCAATAAAGAAATAATACTTTGGTTAAACCTGTTTTAGTTTTAACACGCCAATAAAAAGGGGTAACAGATAACAATGTTCGTGTAGAATCAGTAGAACGACCAGTTGCAAATAAAGGAAAAAAGGTAAACGATCTGTATTCAGGGCTTTTAAAACGATAGATGATCGGGAATAAGATCTGGTAATTTTCTGTTCGCGTTCGGCCGGAGAAAAATAATGGGAAAATATATTTTCTAATTGTTGTATCTCTTATTCCATAAGTTGTTTTACTTCTGTAAAATGGAAATAATACCTCTTTTGATTCCAGCTTGTTTCGTGTTTTCCAATAAAAGGGTGTAATCGCTTTATAGCCATAACCGGTTTTAAATTCTTCGTAAGTTGAAAAGAACGGGAAAACAGTTATTGCCGTACGATATTTGTTTTGGTAATTATAATAAAATGGAAGTAAAGTTGTATTAATATCGGTTTTGCTTCTTGATGTCCATACAAACGGAAAAATAACCTTTCTGTCAAGTGTATCATTGCGATAATAATCTTTAAAATGCCAATATACCGGAAATAAAATATTTCGTATTCCTTCCTTTTTTTTCACATGCCAGAATAAAGGAGTGACTGCGAAATAATTTACACTTGAATCTAAGCGCCTGCCATAAGAAAATAATGGAAAGAAAGTGAAGGAATGAAGATCCTGATCTTTTATACGACAAATTAAAGGAAAAAGAACTTTATAGTCTGCATAGTTACTTTTTTTGCTCCAGTAAAAAGGCAGAACAAGATCTTTTCTAATTGTATCGGTACGGTTATAATTTACTTTGTGCCACCAAATCGGAAACAGTGAGTTTTTCTTTTCCTGTAACGAATATTTTTGACTGTATAAAAAAGCAACATTTAAGTATTTAGATGTTGCTGTTTTTCTTTTTAAATAAAACGGGAAAAATAAATTTGTTGTATCACGTTTATTAGCAAAATACCAATAGGTTGGGAAGACAACCAATCTTGTTTTAGCCTGGATGATATCCTTTCGGTACCAGATAAAGAAAAAGAAATTATTATCTACAGATAAGCCGCCTGGTGAGCGATTTATTCCTAATAAAGAAATGTGTGGGGCGAGTTCTAAAAAATTAAACGATTTATATGTGCCTGAAGAATCACTATATTTATGCGTGCGTAAAACCGAAGGATAATAAAAGGAAAGAAAACGATTTGTTATTCCTTTACTACTGCTATCGCTAATGTAAAAAGGTAAAAGCTGAAAATGTTTTGTGTGATTACGGTAATTTGTTCTTTTTGAAAAAAGAGGATAAATAATTTGCAATTCTTTTTTTTCAGCATTCTTATATTTTTTAAAGAAAGGCCAAAGATTAATGTTGTGTCCGCGTGTAATACCAAGATCTAAGGAAATATTCTTTTTTTTAGAAGTGTCTGTTTGGGCATTTAAATGAAAGCCCGAAAAAATAAAAACAAGGATTAGAAGAAAATATTTTAGCTGTTTAAGCAAAAAAAAAGTTTTAAACTTTATTTAAAGCTCTGCATGTCGCAAAGTTTTTTATAAGTGCCGTTCAATGCCAATAGTTGTGTATGATTGCCGCGTTCTATTATTTCGCCTTGGTGCATAACAATAATTTCATCGGCATTGGCAATGGTTGATAAACGATGCGCAATAACCACACTTGTACGGTTCTTCATTAAATTAGTTAATGCTTCCTGCACTAATTTTTCACTTTCTGTATCTAAAGCTGAGGTGGCTTCATCTAAAATTAAAATTGCCGGATTTTTTAAAATGGCACGCGCAATGCTTAAACGCTGTCGTTGCCCACCACTTAATTTACCGCCACGATCACCAATAATAGTGTCATAACCATTTGGCAATTGTATAATAAATTCATGCGCGTTGGCAATTTTTGCTGCTTCAATTACAGCAGCATTCGTTACATTTTGCATGCCGAAAATAATATTGTTTTTAACGGTATCATTAAACAGAACGCTTTCTTGTGTAACAACCCCAATTTGATTGCGTACGCTTTCTGTACTTAATTCTTTTATATCGGTACCATCAATTAATAAAGCGCCTTTATCGCTTTCATAAAAACGCGGTAACATATCTGCCAGTGTCGTTTTACCGCTTCCACTTTGGCCAACAAGGGCAATGGTTTTACCTTTTTCTATTTTTAAATTAATATCGCGTAGTACATAACCGTCGTCTCCTTTATGATACGCGAACCATAAATTTTTATATTCTATTTCTTTTGTAAACTCTGAAATTGTTTTTGCATTTGGTTTGTCAACGATCACATCATCAGCCAATAAAATTTTATCAATACGCTCTTCGCTGGCAACTCCTTTTTGAATATTGCTATATGAAGTGGTTAATTGTTTAATTGGCGGAATTAATTGTGATGCCAGGATAAAGTACATAAGAAATAACGGGCCGGTAAGTTCTCCATTAAATACCATACTACCACCAATAAATAAAATAAACATTAAAATGCCGGTAACAACAACTTCAGTCAAAGGTGAGCTAAGATCTGTTTTGCGGTATACATTTACTGATTGTTTGTAATAGGTTTGATTAATACTTTCAAACTTTTTTTGCATTGGCCCCATTGCACTAAAAGCCTTAATTACTTTTAAACTACCAAGCGTTTCTTCTATTACACTGATTAATCCGCCCAACGTTTCTTTGCTTTTTCGTGACGCGCTTTTTAAGCTTCTTCCCAAAAGGGCAATAAATATGGCGGCAATAGGTAAAAGTAATAAAATGTAAATGGTGAGTTTTGTACTTACCAATAACATCAAACTAAAAGAAATAATTATAGTTAAGGGTTCTCTAAAGATCATCTCCAATGTTTGCATAATGCTCCATTCAATCTCCTGTACATCAGAACTCATACGGCTCATCAGATCACCTTTTTTTTCTTCGCTATAATAACTTAACGGAAGATCCATTGCTTTTTTGTACATTTTGTTTCGAAGATCTCTAACAACACCGTTACGTATTGGGGCAATAAAGAACATGGCAAGATAACGAAACAGGTTCTTTAAAAATGTCATCACAAAAACGGCAATGCAAATAATGACCAGTGCTTTTAATTTGCCACCTTGCGTTACGACAAGGCCCATTAAATAATAATTAGAAATATCTTTAATGTACTCAGAAGATAACTCAAATTTTGGTTTTCCTTTTAATAAAATAAGCCCGGTTTCTATCAGGTTAGTGTCTTCAAATAATAATTTTAAGAAAGGCATAGCAAGTGTTAAGCTTACTGCACTAAAAATCGCAAAAAGAATATTAAAAAACACGTTAGCAACAAGGTAACCCTTGTAGTTTTTAGCGTATTTTAATACCGAAAACAGCTTTTTCATAGAAACAAAACGCGAATTTATTTGAATTATTAGCGAAGATACTACAAAAATCTCAGTACATTTACAGTATGGAAAGCCTCAGGCAACAAAAAGTAAATAAATTGCTGGCAAAAGAGCTGGCAGAGATTTTTAGAAGCGAAGCACGATCGCTTTTTGGCGGTGGTTTTATAACGGTGACTACTGTGCGTGTGAGTCCGGATCTAAGCTCTGCAAAGGCTTATTTGAGTATAATGGGCAATAAAGACAAAAAAGCAGTCTTTAAACTCATTACGGATCAAACCAGTGTTATTCGTAAAAAATTAGGATTAATTGTGGGAAAACAATTAAGAATTGTACCTGAATTAATGTTCTATATTGACGATTCTTTAGATTATGCTATGAAAATAGAAGAACTTTTAAAGAAGTAAATTCTGAATTTTTCATTTTACATAGCCAAGCGTTATTTAGTCTCAAAAAAATCCAATAATGCTATAAACATTATTAGCTGGATAAGCATTATTGCTATTGCCATTACCACCGCAGCCTTAATTATTATTCTTTCGGCAATGAACGGCCTTACCGGAACCGTTGCCAATTTATATAATGTTTTTGAGCCCGATCTTAAAATTACTGCCGCGAAAGGAAAATATTTTAAAGCTGATGACAAATTTATTTCAGAAATAAAAAGCGTTGATGGTGTAAAATTTATTTCGAAAACATTAAGTGATAAAGCTTTACTTAAGAATATAGATAAACAAACTCTTGTAACTATAAAAGGAGTTGATGAGAATTTTAGTAAAGTAGCAGCTATTGAAAGCTCTGTAGAAGATGGTGTTTATGGATTAAATGTTGCTAACAGAAATAATATTCTTTTGGGTAGAGGTATTGCCAGTCAGTTACAAATAAATATTCGTGAATTTGTAAATGAGCTTAGTATTTTTAGTCCTGTAAAAGGCAAAAGCAGCAGTCTTAATCCCGAAGATAATTTTAACCAGGTGTATTGTACACCAACGGGCATTTTTTCGTTGAACGATGAATTCGATTTTCAATTCGCCTTTGTAAATATTGAAACAGCAAAAAAATTATTTGATGAGCCTGATAAAGTAAGTGCAATAGAGATTTTATGCGAGAAAGATGAATATGAAAAAGTGCAAAGGATCTTAAAAGAAAAGTTAGGAACTTCATTTTTAATAAAGAATCGTTATGAATTAAATGATGTGTTATTTAAAACATTGGAGACTGAAAAATTGGCTACGTTTATTATCCTGGCTTTTATTTTGATCATTGCTACCTTTAATATTATTGGCGCTTTAACGATGCTGATCATCGAAAAACGAAAAGATATTAAAACACTTTATAGCATGGGCGCCAGTATAAATTTAATTCGTAATATTTTTATGCGCGAAGGATTTTTAATTACAGGGGTTGGAGCAATAATTGGTTTATTGATCGGCCTTTTGGTTTGCTGGTTGCAGATACAGTTTCATTTGGTAAAGTTTGGCGACGAATTTATTATTCCTTATTACCCAATTGATATTCAGTTAAAAGATTTTGTATGGATCTTTGGATTGATCATGCTGATCGGCTTTTTCGCAGCATTATATCCGGTGCGCGTATTTACAAAAATGGATTTAGTGCATTAATTTAACCACATAGGCACATAGATCTCTTAAGCAAGGACCTTCCACGAATAAACTAATAGGCACACAAAGAATTGAAGCAAAGCTTCAATCTATGATTTACTTTAATTATAGTTGAAAAGAAAAAAACTATGTTTCTATGTGTTTAAATTTGAATCTTTGGCTTTAGGATTCCCACCATTTAGCAGCTATCCCAACATACACACCGTCTTCCTGAATTTTTACTGGATATAATTTTAAAGCAAACGCGCCACCTGATGTAGCTTTTCCTGTTTCGAGATCAAAAGAGTAACGGTGTAACGGACAAACAATTTCATTCTTCTTCGTGCAAAAACCCTGGCTTAAGCGTGCGCCATTGTGTGGGCAACGGTCGCCAAATGCAAACAAACCTTTTTCGGTTCTTGTTACACAAATTTTTTCGCTCTTGAATTCAAAATTAATAAAAGTGTTTTGTTGAAGATAATCTTCTTCATTCTTTTCTTTTTCGAATATTTTAAACCAATGATAACTCAACGTGATTTTTAATTTCTCTCCGGGTCAAACCCAATAGGCCCTGCATCAAATCCGTCATATGAGTCAAGATCATATTTATGTGCTAGTTTGTAAAATTCCATATTCCTTAAATCAAGACTATCAACGTTATGCTTCTCTACTTTTTCGACATGTAAATAAAAGTATCCTTCATCGTCTTTGTCATCGTTGTCGGGTTCAAGAACATCAACAAAGGTATACCCTAATTTTACAAGTTCTTCTGAAATAACCTCAAGTTTTGAAAGGCTTCTATCAGTAAAGAAATAACCATATGTTAGTGCATTATTTCCGTCAAGGCCACAGTCTTTTAAGTCGTCGAAAAAAAACCGTATAGAGTCTCTTGTAATCATTTTTAAATAATATCACTCATCGTATAAATACCTTTTTTGCCGTTTAAAAATTCAGCGGCAACAACAGCGCCTAAGGCAAATCCTTTACGGTTGTGTGCTTTATGCATTATTTCAATATCATCAACTTCCGATTGGTATTTAATAATGTGTGTGCCGGGAACTTCGCCTTCACGTACATCATGAATGAATAAAGTTTCAGGATTATTTTCTTCGATGCTCCACTTTTTCTTTTTATCAATTTTATTGATGATCTGTTCGGCTAATGTAATGGCAGTGCCACTTGGTTTATCTAATTTGTGAATGTGGTGGATCTCTTCCATACTTACATCATAATCAGAATATTTATTCATTAACTCTGCCAAATAGG
Source organism: Bacteroidota bacterium (assembly GCA_013816615.1). Classification (GTDB taxonomy): domain Bacteria; phylum Bacteroidota; class Bacteroidia; order B-17B0; family Aurantibacillaceae; genus Aurantibacillus. Next base: position 52,924 of record JACDED010000001.1, on the reverse strand, counting down.
CATTCACTTTAAAAAATAAATTTACCCCAAGACTAAAATTAGTAGCATGAAATAAAGCACCATTCTTTTCTGAACATAATTTTTTTACCTCTGCAAAATTGTCGTACCAGCCTGTAGTTCCAACAACAACTGGAACTTGAGCGCAAATGCATTTTTTAATATTTTCCAAAACAACATGGGGTGTACTGAATTCAATAATTACATCTGCTTTTTTAAGATCTGATTCAGTAATGCTGTTAACATTGTCTTTATTAATTTTTAATACAATGTTATGGTTTCTTTTTAAGGCAATGGCTTCAATTTCTTTACCCATTTTACCATAACCAAATAATGCAATATTCATTTTATTTAAAATTTAATTTTAGGGATACTCCGGTTGCAGTTCTATATCCTGATGAAGTTTTATATGTGCTTTGCCATGGATCAACATGAAGGCTAAGATCATCACTCACATCAAATGTTTTTAAATGCGCATCAACGTTAGCGTCGATAATATTTATAATATAAACAATGCTAAAACCTATTACGGCAAAATCGCGATACTTTCTGTATTGTAATTTTAAGGTTTGCGATTGATCACTCGAATATTCCGGCATAGGTGGAAGCGTTGTTGAGTCATCATCATTATATGCTCTTACATTTGAACGAAAAGTATTGTATTGTTTGTTATTGTTTAAAAACATATAACCAAAACCTCCAAGGCCGGCATAAATAATAGGAATTTTCCAAAACTTCCTGTTATAGGCTTGTCCCAAGCCGGGTACAATAGCACTTAGAATACTTGCTTTACGCGCGCTTGAGTAAATGGCTTTTTTTTGAACTTTAGTTTTGGTAGTAGTATCTTTTCCCAATACAATTGTATCACTTTGGGCATTGTACTCAGAAGTAAAAAAAAGAAAAATTATTATTATAAAAACGCGCATCAGTTATTTTACAATATCTTTTACAAATGTGTTACCAAGATCATTGTCTAATGATTTTTCCAGGTCCTGCATTAACTGGTTGATATGGATCAATTCGTTCGTGTCACTAATTGGTAAAGTATTTACGCCGTTTTTTTCCAAGGCCTCTATTACCGTTTTAACAGTAAATTTACTTTCTGTAATTCCGGGTTGATAAACAATTTCTTTATCCTTATCGGTTTTCATTTCAATAAAAATTCCGGCAGCAACGAAATCGTTAATAATTGCGCGTGCCAGTCTTACCGGCAGGTCGAGCTTATGTGCAATTTCAATCGCTGTCATTGGTTTATCACCAACATAAAAGCCCTTGGCTACAAGATTTGCTATCATCAATGCAATTACTTTTTTGTAACGCGTGCTTAATTTTGCGATCTCATTTTCTAATTCATAGTGATCTACATTTTGATTTGCGAAGGCTATTTCGGCGCCAAACAAAACAACATACCAGCTGTACTGCACCCAAATTAAAAATAATGGTAAGGCTGCGAAGCCACCATAAATAGCACTCATTGAACTCGCGCCGATTTGAAATTTTACATAAGCCCATCCAAGCAATTCAAATAAAATAGTTGCTATGATAGCGGCAACAAAAGCGGATCTGAAATTTACTTTTGTGTTTGGCAAAACAATATACAAGAATGTAAATACACCTGTAATTAACGAGTAAGCTAAAAATTTTATAAATATTGTTCCAACAAAACCCAGCACGGCAACGTCTCCTATTTTGGTTTGTATGGCAACGATCAATCCTCCGGAAATGATCAAAAATAAAGGGCTGATCAGCATTACTGTTAAGTAATCTGTAATTTTTCTAACCCAGCTTCTGCCTTTTTTAATCTCCCAGATCTCATTAAAATCAGCTTCCATGTTCACTAATAATTTAAGAACACTCCACAATAATAAAACAATACCAAATCCGGCAATGATACCGCCTTTAGCGTTAGAGAGCATAGAGTTAGCATATACAAATGCATTTGTAAGTACTTCGCTGTATTCAGGATTATCTTTCAGGATTTGAACCTGCAGATCTTTTTCTAACCCAAATCCTTTAGAGATAGCAAAACCTAAAGCAAGAATCGGAACGATTGAAAATAAAGTATAAAAAGTAAGGGCAGTAGCTTTTGTTAAACATTTATCCTGGTTAAACCCCTGAACGGCTAGAGAAAAAATACGTAATTGCCTTAATAAAAATCCTTGGCGCTTATCCACTTTATCAAGACGGATGTGCCACAGTTTTTCTGAAACAAAATGACGCGAATTTTTAATAAGAGTAAGTATATTAGCCATATCAAACAAAATTAACAAAATATTTAAAGAGGAATGAATATTTAAATTATCTTCATGCAGACTTTAACTTTTTATAGTATTTGAGCACTAATAAAAAATATTTTTTCCAGGCCCTGGGCCCCTTGCTGGCAATGCTTTTCTGGTTCTGTATCGATCTTGATAAAGACAACCATAAGGTTAGTTTAATGGCTGGAGTCGCCGTTTGGATGGTGATTTGGTGGTTTAGTGAAGCGGTAAATCTTGCGGTTACAGCATTAGTGCCGGTTTTAATGCTTCCCGTGCTTGGTATTGCCGATTGCAAATCAGTCTCACAACAGTATACAGATAGCATCGTCTTTTTATTTATTGGGGGCTTTATGCTGGCTTTTGCGATAGAAAAATGGCATTTACATAAGCGTATTGCCTTAAAGATCCTTTCGGTTGTTGGTACAAAACCGGCCACAGTACTGTTTGGCGTGATGATCTCTACTTATTTAATTAGTAATTGGATCAGCAATACAGCTACAACAATGATGTTATTTGGCGCTGTGTTTGCTTTAGTACATGAGACAAAAGAATATATTGAAAAGAATTCCGGCAAATTTGCAGCTGCATTATTATTGGGCCTGGCTTTTTCAGCAACTATTGGCGGTATGGCTACACCGGTTGGTACACCTCCAAATATGTATTTTTTTAAAGCTTATAAGGAAGCTTTTCCTGATGCGAATGATCTTAATTTTTTAAAATGGAGTGCAATTGGTTATCCAATTTCATTGTGTTTTTTAACCCTTACTTTTTTTGTTTTGAATTTTTATTTTTTAAAAGGTAAAGTAGAACTAAAGATCCATAAAGAATTTTTTAAAGACTCTTATAATAAACTTGGTAAATTTTCGTGGGAAGAAAAATGGGTGTTTGGTATTTTTATTTCCTGCATTTTAATGTGGTTTACAAGGGCAGATATTGACTTTGGCAGTTTTAAATATAAAGGCTGGAACCATATTTTTATAACGCCAAAATATGTGGACGATGCTTTTGTAGCGATACTTGCGGCATTGGTATTATTTTTAGTTCCATCAAAAGCAAATAAAGGTGAAGCTTTATTGATATGGGAAGATGCAAAAAAATTACGTTACGATATTATTTTAATGTTTGGTTCGGGTTTTGCTTTAGCTTACGGTTTTGAAGTAACAGGTTTAAGTGGTTGGCTGGCAGAAACATTAACTGTTTTAAAAGGTGTTTCACCTGTACTGATTATTTTAGGAATTTGTATCATTGTAACTATTATTAGTGAATTTGCTTCGAATATTGCGAGCATTCAATTGGCTATTCCGGTAATGATAGCTTTACAAAAAGATCTTGATTTACCACCTTTATTATTAATGATGCCTGCTACTTTTGCGGCTTCGCTTGGTTTTATGCTGCCTGTTGCAACGGCCGCAAACACTATTGTTTTTGGCACAAAGCAAATTGATATAAAAGATATGTTACGTGTTGGCATTGTTTTAGACATTATTGGCATTTTACTTATTACCTTTATGTGCTATTTGTATTTAGGTTAGAAAAATCTTTTCTTTGTGTAACTTCGTGCTCTTAGTGTCTTAGTGGTAAATATGATCGTAGGAAAAAATATTCATAAAAAATTTGGTGACCTTGAAATTCTAAAAGGAGTTGATCTTGAAATTAACCAGGGCGAGATCGTTTCTATTGTTGGCTCTTCGGGAGCAGGAAAAACTACTTTACTAACTATTTTAGGAACTTTAGACAGGGCTTCTGAAGGTGAGGTGATCATCAATAACGAATCTGTTTTTAAATTGAACGAAAAAAAGTTAGCCGCATTCCGTAATCAAAATATTGGCTTTGTTTTTCAATTTCATCAGCTCTTGCCAGAGTTTACCGCTATTGAAAATGTTTGCATTCCGGCTATGATCGCTAAAAAAAGTAAGAAAGATTCAGAAAAGCGTGCACAGGAATTGCTCGAGTTATTCAACTTAAAAGACCGTATTAATCATAAACCTTCTGAGTTAAGCGGTGGTGAACAACAACGCGTTGCCGTTGCCAGGGCTTTAATTAATGATCCTAAAGTTATTTTTGCCGATGAGCCAAGTGGTAATTTAGATAGTGTAAATGCTAAAGAATTACACAAGCTATTTTTTAAGCTGCGCGATGAATTTAACCAAACCTTTGTAATTGTGACACATAATTCCGAACTTGCAGAAATGGCCGACAGAACACTAACCATGCGGGATGGCAAAATTGTTATTTAATGAATAATTAGTCAAATTGCAGTACAATTTATTTTGAATTAATATTTATTTTTGCCTATATTTAAAGTGCTATGATTAAAGATTGGACCAAACAAGAAATCCTTGATATTTATAATACCCCCTTATTGGAATTAATTTCTAAAGCTTCTGAAATTCATAAAAAACATCACAAATTAGGTGAAGTACAGGTTAGCTCTCTTTTATCTATTAAAACAGGCGGTTGTCCTGAAGATTGCGCTTATTGTCCACAAGCGGCACGTTATCATACAGAAGTAAAAGTTCATAAATTAATGGGCGTTGAAGAAGTAAGCAAATGTGCAGATAATGCAAAAGCAGGCGGGGCAAGTCGTATGTGCTTAGGTGCAGCATGGCGTGAAGTGCGCGATAATAAGGATTTTGATAAAGTGTTGGATATGGTGAAAACCATTAACAGCAAAGGCTTGGAAGTATGCGCAACTTTAGGAATGGTGACTGAAGACCAGGCAAAAAAATTAGCAGAAGCAGGTTTATATGCTTACAATCATAACATTGATACATCAGAAGAAAATTACGATAAAATAATTTCTACAAGAACATTTGATGACCGTTTGGATACTATTAAAAATGTTCGTAAAGCAGGATTAACAGTATGTTCAGGTGGTATCATCGGAATGGGCGAGAGCGCAGAAGACAGAATAGGCATGTTACATACTTTGAGTATTCTTCGCCCCCAACCTGAGAGTGTTCCTATCAACGCCTTAGTTGCAGTGGAAGGTACGCCAATGGAAGATCAACCACCGGTGCCTATTTGGGATATGGTGCGTATGATTGCAACTGCACGAATTGTATTACCAAAAACTGCAGTGCGTTTAAGCGCAGGTCGTTTAACTATGAGTATGGAAGGGCAAGCACTTTGTTTTATGGCCGGTGCTAACTCAATATTTGCAGGCGATAAATTATTAACTACGCCAAATCCAAAATATAATGAGGATATGGAAATGTTTAAGATCTTAGGTTTAACACCTAAAAAAGCTTTTGCAGATAAACCCGTTGAAGAAGAAATAATAAACTAACATGGCTGATAAACACATTCCAAACCATTTGTTCAAAGCCCTTATTGAGCGGGAACAAAAAGGAATGTTACGTAAGCTGACTTCAAATTATCCGACAATAGATTTTTGCAGCAATGATTATTTAGGGTTTTCTAAAATTGGTTTGCTTTCTAAAAAACTTGAAACATCCAGTTTAAAACAAGAAACAATTTACGGCTCAACAGGCTCTCGCTTAATTAGCGGTAATTCTGTATTTGTTGAAGAAGCCGAAAAGCAAATCGCCTTATTTCATCATGCAGAAAGTGCTTTGATATTTAATTCAGGTTATGATGCAAATCTTGGTTTGCTATCGAGTATTCCTCAAAAAGAAGACCTTATTTTGTTTGATGAATTGGTTCACGCTTCCATTCATGATGGTATGCGATTAGGACTGGCTAAAAATTTTAAATTCAAACATAATGATGTAGAAGCATTAAAAGACCTTGTTCAACGACACCAAAAAGATTTTAAAAACATTTACATCGTTGTTGAAAGTGTTTATTCGATGGATGGAGATACAGCACCATTATTGGAGATAACAGAATTTATAAAACCATTTGAAAATATTTTTTTAATTGTGGATGAGGCGCACGCTATTGGTGTTTTTGGTAACCAGGGAAGAGGCTTGTGTAATGCATTAGGGATTGAGAAAAAATGTTTTGCCCGGGTTTATACTTATGGTAAAGCAATGGGCTGTCATGGATCAGCAATTGTTGGAAGCGAGGTTTTAAGAAAGTATCTAATTAATTTTTCGCGTTCGTTCATTTATACTACTGCATTGCCAAATCACAGTATAAGTGCTATTTTAAATGCCTATCAGTTATTAATTGAAACAGATCAAAAAGATATTTTGCAGAATAATATTTCTTATTTCTATTCAAAAACATCTGGTATTAAAAATATGATCAAAAGCCAAAGCGCTATTCATAGCCTTGTGGTTGACAGTAATGAAAAAGCAGATTTACTTGAAAAAAAATTAGGAACAAAAAATATGTATGCAAAAGCTATTAAAAGCCCAACTGTAAAAGAGGGAGCGGAACGTTTGCGTTTTTGTGTTCATGCTTACAATACAAAAGAAGAAATAGATCTTTTAATAGAACAATTACATAATTAATTTATGACCAGATATTTTGTAACCGGTATTGGAACCGGTGTTGGAAAAACATTCGTTTCAGCCATACTAACCGAAGCTTTAAAAGCAGATTATTGGAAACCCTTGCAGTGTGGAACAAAAGAAGGAACAGATAAAAACCTGGTTTGTTCGTTGATCTCAAACAAAAAAAGCATCATGCATAACGAAAGTTATTGTTATGAAGAGCCTGTATCACCACACTTAGCGGCAGCTTTGGCAAATGATAAAATACGTTTGGATAAAATGCACTTACCGGATACTGAGAATGTTTTGATAATTGAAGGTGCCGGAGGGATATTAGTACCGTTAAATGATACTAATTTTGTTGTTGATCTGGCAATAGAATTTGAAGCAGAAATCATTTTAGTGATCAAAAATTATTTAGGATGTATTAATCATTCATTATTAAGCATCGATTATTTAATAAAGAATGGATTTGAAGTGAAAGGCTTGATCTTAAACGGAAATTTTGATCCGGCAGTAAGGCTTGCTATCACTAATTTTTCGGAGCTTCCTATTTTGGGTGAGATACCCGAAGTAACAGAAGTATCCAAAGAAAGTGTATTAAATCTTTCTCAGAAAATAAATTTAAGCTTGTTTGATAATTAAGATGAGTATCGAACAAAAAGATAAACAATTTGTCTGGCATCCGTTTACGCACCAGTTAAAAGCAAAGCCTGCCATTAACATTGTAAAAGGTGAAGGTGTTTATTTTTTTGATGATAAGGGGAATAAATACATGGATGCTATCTCCAGCTGGTGGGTTAATTTACACGGACATTGCAATCCATACATCTCAAAAAAAGTAAGTGAGCAGTTATTACAATTAGAGCATTCTATTTTTTCTGATTTTACACATGCCCCCGCAGTTACTTTGGCAGAAAGGCTTTTGGGTCATCTTCCAAAAAATCAATCAAAGATCTTTTATTCTGACAATGGTTCTACTTCTGTTGAAGTTGCTTTAAAAATGACGCTTCAGTATTGGCACAACCAAAAAATAAATAAAACATTATTTATTGCTTTTGAAAACGCGTATCATGGTGATACGTTTGGAGGCATGAGCGTTGGTGCCAGAAACGTTTTTAATAATGCGTTTGAAAATTCATTGTTTGAAGTGGCACATATTCCTTTGCCAACAAAAGAAAATATTGAAGAGTTAAAAAGTATTATTCAGTTATGGAGCAAACAGCATAATATTGCCGGTTTTATTTTTGAACCATTGATACAAGGCGCATCGGGCATGTTAATGTATGAGGCAGAATTGCTGGATGAATTAATGGAGCTTTGTCGCGAAAATAAAATTATTACAATTGCTGATGAAGTAATGACAGGCTTTGGACGAACAGGAAAATTCTTTGCAAACGATCATTTAAAAAATAAAGCAGATATTATTTGTTTAAGTAAAGGCTTAACGGGTGGCTACATGCCATTAGGCATTACAAGCTGCGCACAATTTATTTACGAGGCGTTTTTAAGTGAAGAAAAAACCAAGACCTTTTTTCACGGTCATAGTTATACGGCTAATCCAACAGCTTGCAGTGCGGCTTTAGCAAGCCTTGATCTTTTAGAGAAGGAAGAATGCCAGCAACAAATTAAAATGATCGAAGAAGCACATCTTCAATTTAAAAATAAAATAAAAAGTAATTCTAAATTAAAAGACGTTCGTGTAAAAGGAACAATCATTGCTTTCGAGCTAAATACAGAAGATCATACACATTATTTAAATAATGCTTCTCAAAGTATCACGGATTTTTTTCTTCAAAAAGGAATTTTATTAAGGCCGCTTGGAAATATTTTTTATATCCTTCCGCCTTATGTTATTACTAAAGAAGAGTTAAATTTTATTTATGCAAGTATTGATGAGTTTTTGGTATGAACCAGGTCCGGCTATCTTTAAAATCTAACCAGATATAAACCAACGGTACTTTTCTATGTAAGTTGACAATGTTTTTTTATAATTTATAGTAAATTTAAGAAATGCCAAACTCACCTAAAATGTTATTTGTTGCTTTTATGTTTATAGCTTTTAGCTATTCGGCTCAAAAGGATAGTTCATTGCAAAAAAATAAAAAATGGAATAAAGCCATAGAGATCTCCATGGATAATTATTTTTTTAAGGAAAGAATGCCCTATTACAAGAATGGCTTTTCATTTGGAGCTACTGGCAACCTTTGCCTGGTCAAAACATTTAAGCGGAATAGTAATACCACATTTAATTTTCGGGTGGGCTTTGGTTATGTACACTATAATATTGTGGTACCCGAGCTTAATCGTTTTTTTGGGGTGTTATTTCCCTCAAGCCCCTCGCATCTTTATTACGCAGTGGATAGCTGTTCTTATAAAACTGTTCAGTTAAGGTATTTTAATATCCCAATTTCTTATACATTTAATTTCAGGCAAAAAAAGAAATTTGGTTGGGGAATTGGTGGTGAAATTAATTTTTTAAATATGCCTAGCTCTTTTGCAATAAGCGAATCTTATAGTTTTGAATATTTAATTCCAATCAAAATGCCGCCTTTCTTAAAATACACTACTCAGGAGAATAGACTTTTGTATAATAAGCATTTTCAGGTACCTAAAACAGTATTGTACTTTAACTATCATCTTAAAAAAAGCAATGTTATTTTGAAGCTTTCAAAATGTCTGATTGCCGAGGCATTGAGGCAAAAGGATCAACAGGATAAAAGAAGTTTTAATAAATACTCAAATGGTTATTATAACGGTTCGGGTGGCTGGAATACTATAAATTTATGGGGGGCATTTTACAGTGGCACAGCTGTTTCAATTATGTATCAATATGTTTTTTAATATTTTTTCTTTTTATCCATTTATCAATTTGCCAGGTTAGCAATCCGGTGCCAATCCCCAAAACCATTCCTCCTAAAACATCACTTGGATAATGAACACCCAAATGCATGCGTGAGTAACCCATTAAACCCGCATAAGCATAAGCGGGCACAGTAACATACCATTTTTTGTAAGTAAGGCTTAAAGCCGTTGCGCTTGCAAAAGCAGCGGTTGTGTGTCCGCTGGGGAAAGAAGCTGTACCAACATCATCGCGTTGCGTAATATCAAATGGATATTTTACAAATGGCCTTTCACGTTTAATTGAATATTTAAGAGCTGTTGAAATTGTCATTGCTACTCCAAGAGTGATGCAGCTTTTATAACCGTTGCGAATTAATACTTTATCTTTTTTAATATAGCCGTGTGCTAAAATTCCTAAAGGTGAAACAACGCCAACAGGATAAGCAGAAAAAGAAAAACCTTTCATGGTTTTATCCCAGCAAGGCATATCGTTTCTATTAATAGTTTTTAAAATATCAATGTCGGGGTTTTGACAATAAGATGATGTGAAAAAGAAAATAAATATTATTAAACTATTTTTCATTAAAGCAGCATACCGGCAATAGTTGCAGAAAGATAACTTGCGAGTGTACCGCTTATCAAAGCCCTGATGCCAAGTTTCGCAAGATCAGGTCTTCGCTCAGGGGCTAAAGCGCCAATACCACCAATTTGCATGCCTACCGAACTAAAATTTGCAAAGCCGCAAATAGCAAAGCTGGCAATGATCAATCCTTTTTCACTTAAAGGTTTTGCTAAATGATGCGTCATAGTATCAAAAGCAACAAACTCGTTAATGGTTAATTTTTGTCCCATTAATGTGGCAACCTGCTGTACGTCATCCATTGGCACACCCATGCACCAGGCCAGAGGGTAAAATAATTTTCCAAAAATATAATCAAGAGATAAGTGTACAGTTGTTAACTGGCCGTTAATGTATTCGCTCCAGTGAATAAAACCCAGACAATAATTAAGTAATGCAATTAAAGCAATAAAACCAATTAGCATGGCAATTACATTAATGGCAATTTTCATTCCATCGCCTGCGCCGTGAGAGATGGCATCAATTAAATTGGTGTGTTCTTTTTTTACTTCCAGTTTAACTGTTCCTTTTGTAACAGGTTCTTCGGTTTCCGGAAAAATTATTTTTGAAATAACAATTGCCGCAGGCGCTGCCATTAAACTGGCAGTTAAAAGGTATTCTGCTTTTGCGCCCATGTTAACATATACAATTAAAATTCCACCGGCAATACAGGCCATGCTTCCGGCCATAGATGAAAGTAATTCGCTTTTTGTCATGCTTGGTAAATAAGGGCGGATCATCACTTGTGCTTCAACCTGCCCAACAAATGCACTGGCCACATTGCTCAATGCTTCTGCACCACTGGCACGCATTACTACGTTCATAACCTTTGCAATTAAAGCAACAACACGTTGCATAATGCCAATGTGATAAAAAATAGCAACGAGTACGCAAACCAAAATAATTGTGGCGGTTACACTAAATGCAAAAACAAAAGTATGAGGTGCGCCATAAGAAACAGAAGTGCCATCGTGCATATCTACCATAACACCACCGTAAACGAATGAAGCGCCTTGCACAGCAAACTGTTCTATTTTGCCCATGCCTCTGCCAAGCCATGCAAAAAAACTGGTTATAAAAGGAACTTTAAGAACCAATACTGCAATTAAAATTTGCAACGCCAAACCGCTAAACACTAAACGTAAATTAATTGCACGCCTGTTATTCGACATTAGAACGGCAATTCCAAAGATCACAATAATGCCAATTATACCTGTAAATCTATCCATGTTTAAAATATGTACCAAAATACTAAAATATAAATTGTAACCAAAGCCAATGTTATTAGTTATTTATCTAAAAGGAGGGAAAAATGATTCGCGTAATAACAGTTTTTATTTTAATAATGAGCCAGCAGTTATCAGCAAAGCATCAAAAAATGAATTTGCAAAAAGCCCTTGATCTGAAACTGGTTAAAGCTGAAGCAAAGAGTTTAGGCGGATACCAGGGTTTTTGTGTAAAAATGAATTTGAAAAATTTAACAAGCGATTCGTTGACTGTTATTGTTGAAGCTGGAAGAAGATTGAATTCGTTAGACGATAAGAATCAGGATATTTTAGTTACCCAACAAGAGATCATTGCAATGAAAAAACTTGAAGACAGATCCTTTAATGTAAAAGGTTATTGCTGCCAGGCAAATAACCATTCACCATTTGCCGGAGCAAAATACGATGTAAATAAATTAGCAGATAGTAACCTGGTTGATCTTGCAAGATTTTTAAGTAGCAGTAAATTTGAAACTAATATTGAGCAACAGGCAATATGGGCTGTTAGTGATAAAAAGCCATCTGCTAATATTGCTTCCACTAATGATTCTTTATTATTGCCGTTAAAGCAATTGGTGGCTAATTTAAAAGGAGAAAAATTGCCATGGTACTCAATGATCACAAAAACCATACTGTATGCAGGTGGCGATATGAAAACATATCCATTATACCTGAGAGGGAAGTTAAATTACTCGAATGATAAGGAAGATTATGTATCGTTATATGTTTTTGATGAAAAAGGATTACCGGTTTGCGAAATTAAAAGTCAGTGGTTAATGCCATGTGTAAATAAAGATTATAATCTTAATATTCCGGTAAAAGGATTAGTAAAAGGAAAATATACTATTGAACTAAAAACTCCTGAAAAGCAATTAGCTAAACAGGAGTTTGAGATATAGGATTTAAGAAGTGAGATATCAGAAGTAAGAACTGGTAAAATCTTAATTCTAATACCTAAAATTTAATTCTTAAAAAGAGGATATTTCACCATCATGGTATTTACCTTCTTTTTAATTTTTGCAAGTTCTTTTGGATTGTCTTTATTTTTTAAAACGCTATCGATCAGTTCAACAATTTTTAAGCATTCTTTTTCTTTTAAACCGCGTGTTGTAATTGCGGGCGAACCAATACGGATGCCCGAAGTAACAAATGCAGATTTATCATCAAAGGGCACCATGTTTTTATTTACTGTGATATTAACTTGTTCAAGAGCTGCTAAAGCTTCTTTACCTGTAAGGTTTTTATTTCTAAGATCAATTAAGAACATGTGATTATCTGTACCTTTTGAAACAATATTGTAACCAAGATCCATAAAACCTTTTGCCATTGCTTGCGCATTTTTTACAAGTTGAATGCAATAATGCATGTAATCATCTGTTAATGCTTCGCTATATGCTACAGCTTTTGCAGCAATTACATGTTCTAACGGTCCGCCTTGTATACCGGGAAATACAGCCATATCCAATATATTGCTCATCATTTTTGTTTCTCCTTTAGGTGTTTTTTCTCCAAATGGATTTTCAAAATCTTTACCCATCATGATCATACCGCCACGAGGGCCACGTAATGTTTTATGAGTTGTTGTGGTTACAATATGGCAATGTGGTAAGGGATCATTTAAAATTCCTTTTGCAATTAAACCGCTTGGGTGAGAGATGTCCGCTAATAAAATAGCATCAACCATATCTGCAATTTTGCGTAAACGCTCATAATCCCAATCACGTGAATAAGCACTGGCGCCACAAATGATCATGTTCGGTTTTTCTTTTTTTGCAGTTGCTTCTAAAACATCATAATTAATTCTTCCGGTTTCTTTCTCTACACCATAAAAAGTTGGGCGATATAATTTACCTGAATAATTTACAGCAGCGCCATGGGTTAAATGTCCGCCATGCGAAAGATCTAAACCTAAAATAGTATCGCCTGGTTTTAAACAGGCAAGCATAACGGCAGCATTGGCTTGCGCGCCAGAGTGTGGTTGCACATTAACCCAGGCAGCACCAAATAATTCTTTTGCACGGTCAATTGCCAGCTGTTCAACTTTATCAACTACTTCGCAGCCGCCATAATAACGTTTAAAAGGCAGGCCTTCTGCATATTTATTGGTTAATACACTGCCCATTGCCTGCATTACCTGGTTGCTTACGTAATTTTCGCTGGCAATTAATTCAATACCTTCGGTTTGACGGTGTTGTTCTTCTTTAATAAGTTTAAAGATGGCTGTATCTTTTTTTATCATGATGCTGTAGATTTTGGATATAGTTTTTCAGAGGCAATTAATATTAAACAAATTATTGGCGATTGTGCAATTCCTAATAACCAGCGGCTAAGGGTATATTCATCATCTTGTAATTTTCCATTGATAAAATATCCATAAAGCATCGCTATTGCGCCTAAAGATAATAAAATGAGATAAGAATAGATAAGAAATTTCAATAATATTTTTTGCTCGCAGAGGTTTTTTATGGCCAAATAATTTGCAAAAAAGAAAACGGCAATCCAAATTGCAGTGTAAATGTATTTTGAAAAATATAGGGTTTTATAAGAAAACGAATTAAAAACCAGCATTACTGATGGTATTGGCAGATCAGTATGATTATAATATTTTTGAAACATAATATTATTAAGGTTAACAAAAAAAAATTCGCGAAAATAACCAAGGCATCCAAACAGGATCAGAAAAAAAATAAGCTTACTTACTTTCATTTTGTGATTGATTTAATTTACCTGCATATTTATTTACCCATACCATCCATAATAAAAAAATGAACGAATAAACTAAAAAAGTAAAAGTGTAAGTGTGATTAAAATTTAAATTTTGTGGGTAATAATATGCAATTAGAACCAAAGATATAACACGCAAAATATTTAAAATATGAATGAGTATTATGCCAGTAGGAATAAACCACAGCTTATCTTTTATTTTGCCGGGATATGCAATTATGAAAACGGAAAAAAGTGAAAATAATGTAATTGCATTACAATTAGAGCCTATCCAAACGCCGTTTGAACCATCTACTCCAATTACCTGGTAATCAAGATCCTGAAGAACCGTGAAGGTTTTATAACCTAAACTTTGTAGCAAAAAGTCTACAACTTGTATTATGGAGCTAATAAATTTTTGATCGTAAAAGCTATACTTTTTTACAACAAATTGGTAAATAAGATACAATATAAGATATAGAAAACCGGCGGTAAAAACGAATTTTATAAAGGCATTTTGTTTAAATACAGCCCTCATGAAACTTAGAAGCTTAAATTATAGATTTATTTTTTTTACGTGAATCAACCAGTTTTTTAGCACCGTAAGCAGCGCCTGCAGCAATTAAAAAAGTAATTCCACCATCAATAGGTATGCATGGCGGTGGCCAACAACCAGGAGATCCTGATGGCGGTGGGGGAGGCGCAGATAAAACGATCTGAGTTCCAAAGATCAGAGATATTGTTAGGATATGTTTAATAGTATTCATTTTAAGACTATAAATGTATAAAAAAAAAATAAACCAAACAAAAATATCTTTTAAAACTCTATATTTGTTAACTAAAATTATCAGTGGCTACAAATCCGATAAATAGTAAAAAACAGTCAATTGTTTCCCAAAAAGACCTAAATCTATTAATTAGGATAATTAAAACAAATTGGTGGATTCCTTTAGTCGTTTTGCCAATTTTTTATATTATTGGAACGTTTTATGTCTATAGATTAACATTCATTTACCAGGCACAAACAACAATTTTATTAAAATCAAATGACCAATATTATCAGAATAACGTTTTAAGTGATCAAACCTTTTATTCTTATAGCTCTTACGTTGATAATTTAAATGAGCAACGCGTAATTCAATCATATGACTTAGCCAATAAAGTAGTTACAAAACTGCGTGATAAAATTCAGGTATCTTATTTTATTGTGGGAAAAGTTAGAACTACAGAACAGTTTCAGGGTACACCTTTTAAAATCAATGTTGAATCCATAAACCCGGCATATTATGAGCAGGTTTTTGATTTCAGGATAATTGATTATAATAATTTTGAGATAACTTTTGATCAGGATGGAATAAAACAAACAAAAAAAGGAAAATTTGGTGAGGATCTTATTGATTCTGATCTTAGGATTAGTATTAATCGCGCAAGTTTTTTTACTGAAATTAGCGTTGCAGATTTTAAAGAGATCTTTTACCAGTTTGTAGTGCATACACCGGAATACCTGATCTCATCCATCCAAAGCAATTTAACTATCGAAAATCCAGAGTATACCAATATCCTTATTATAAAACTGAATGATATTTTACCTGAAAGAGCAATATTAATATTGGATACATTAAATAGTGTTTATTCTGTAAGTAAACTCCAAACCAAGTTTGAATTAAATGAGCGAACAATAAGTTATATTGATAGGCAATTAGATGAAATTACGTATTCTTTAAAAAGCATTGAAGATACTATGCAGGATTATAAAAAAAATAATTCTATTATAGATCTTGAGTGGGAAAAAGGCGATTTCTTATCTAAAATAGGCACATATGATAATCAAAAATCAAAAATGCAGCTCGAGATAGGAGCTATGGATGATCTCGAAAAGTATATTATTGAAGATAAAGACCCTCAATTTTTGCCTCCAAATGTTTTTATTGTTGAACGGGTTGGTTTTATGAACAAAGCGGTTACAGATCTATATGATAAGCAAATAGAGCTCAACAGAGTTTATAATGTAGCAAAAGAAACAAACCCTATTATTGCAGATCTTAAGGCAAGCATAAAAAAAACAAAACAAGACCTTCTTATTTATATAAATAATACAAGAAAAGCCACACGACTTCAAATTGAAAACATTAATAGAGAAATTTTAACCTACATCAATGAAGCAAAACTAATTCCGGGAAAGCAACGTGATATTTTAACCATACAAAGGCAAGCTGCTGTAAGCGAGCAATTATATAATTTCTTATTAGAGAAAAGAGCAAATACAAAAATAGCTAAGGCAAGTATTGTACCTGATATGAAAATTATAGAAACACCAAGGGATATTGGTGTTATCTCACCGGATAAACCCGGCATACAAAAATCATTTTTGTCAATTGGATTACTGGTTTCTATTTTTATTATTTTTCTTAGGGCTTTCTTTTATTCTAAAATTAAATCTGTTGAACATTTAAGAGAATTAACTGAATTACCTTTAATTGGTGTTTTACCTTATGTAAAAGAAGAAAATAATGAAGGTATAATTGTAGATTATAGTCCAAACTCGGTAATTTCAGAAGCATTCCGAAACCTGCGGACAAATTTATTGTACGCAAATATCGGTGTTGATGCTAAAACATATTTAGTTACGTCTTTTTTACCCGGCGAAGGAAAAACTTTTACGAGCACTAACCTGGCTACCATTTTTGCTAAAAGCGGGAAAAGGACTGTTTTAATTGAATTAGATTTACATAAGCCCCGTATATTTAAAAGGTTTGGTTTACCCCCACAAACCATTGGTTTAACAACTTGTATTTCAGGATTAAATACCTACGAAGAAATCATTAACGAAACACCAATACCTAATTTGTTTTGTATCTATTCAGGCCCTGTTCCTCCAAACCCTTCTGAATTTGTATTATCTAATAAATTAAAAGAACTCATTGACAGAACAAAACAAGATTTTGATTTTGTAATAATAGATACCCCACCCGCAGGGCTCTTGTCAGACTCTATTTACCTTGTACAGCAGGTTGATGCAACCATTTTTGTTTTAAATACAAGAACCAGCACAAAACGCGTAATTACGTTCATGGAAAACGTTATTGAAGCAAACAACCTAAAAAATGTATTATTAGTGTTAAATGGCATCTCAAGAATGGGTAAACGCTACTATTATCAAGGTTATGGCTACAGTTATGGCTATGGTTATGGTTATGGTTATGGCAAAGGTTATGGTTTCAAAAAATAACCTCCATTTAATTTATTAACACATTCAATTTTGCAAGTTAATGCCCTAATTTTAAAATAATTAGAGTTTAAATTTTGGTTTTTTGGATGGATTTCCTCATATTTGTATTACACTTATCGAGTAGTTTTATTACTCAAACTATGATTGAAACGTTAATATCTTCAAAAACCAGAATTAAGTTATTGCTAAAGTTCTTTCTTAATAGCAAGAACACAGCTTATTTAAGAGGGCTTGAAGAAGAATTCGGCGAATCTACAAACGGCATTCGAATTGAATTGAATAAATTCGAAAAATCCGGATTTTTAAGATCATTTAGTGAAGGCAATAAAAAAGTATTTACAGTAAATACCATGCATCCGCTATTTAATGATATCAATAAGATCATCTTAAAAATGGTGGGCCTTGAATATGTGATCGATTATATCGTACAAAGAATTGGCGATCTTGAAAAAGTATACCTGGTTGGTAAACTTTCGAAAGGCCAGGATACCGATATTATTGATCTCGTTTTGGTTGGAAATAAACTAAACAAAACATTTTTAATAGAACAAATTGAGAAAGCCGAAAACAAGATCGGAAAAAAAATACGTTATGTAAATTATACTCCACAAGAATTTGATCTTAATAAGATCACGGAGCCGGGAATGCACCCGCTTTTATTGTGGAGTAAATAATATTTATGATAAGCGTTGTAACGCTTATCATTAAATTTTAAAACTTAGTAATGTGACTGAGGGGGCGAAGCCGTAAATAAACGTGATCAATATAAACAAAATAAAAAAATGGCATGCTGTTTATGTTAGTTCGCGAACAGAAAAAAAAATAAGCGAAAACCTAAACAACAAAGGTATTGAAGCGTATGTGCCACTGGTTAAAACAATGCGCCAATGGAGCGATCGCAAAAAAATGGTAGAATTGCCTTTACTGAATGGATATGTATTTGTGAAAATAAGCAGTACCGAAAATGATAAAGTAATGCAAACCAAAGGCATTGTAAATTTTGTTAGGAGCGAAGGGAAATTCGCAACTATTAGAGACCTGGAAATTGACAGGTTAAAACAATTGGTTGAACTTGGTTATCATATGGAAGTGAATGGAATTAATAAAGAATACAAAGAGGGAGATAAAGTAAAGATAAATTCCGGTTCACTAAAAGGTATTGAAGGATATGTAATTGATGCCAAAGAAAACAAACAAATTGAAGTTTTACTCGAAAGTATTGGTCAATGTATAAGAGTTAAACTTCCAAAAGAAATATTGTTAAGCATTTAATTATGATCGTTATTGTAGATTATGGAATAGGAAATTTAGCTTCAGTTTTAAATATGTTTAAAAAAATAGGAGTTAAAGATGTTACTGTTTCAAAGGATAAAGAAGTGATTTTTAAGGCTGATAAAATTCTTTTACCAGGTGTTGGAGCATTTGATGCAGGAATGAATAATCTTGAAAGCTCAGGCTTAATACCTATTCTTAATGAAAAAATTTTGAATGAAAAAGTACCTATACTCGGCATTTGTTTAGGCATGCAATTACTTACTAAAAAAAGTGAAGAAGGAGTTAAACCCGGTTTAGGCTGGATAGATGCAGAAACGATCAAATTTAATTTAGATCCCGCCTTAAAATTAAAAGTACCGCATATGGGATGGAATTATATAAAAGTAAACAGGCAAAATCCTTTAATTGATAAAGAAGAAAAGAGCCGTTTTTATTTTGTGCATTCATATTATGTAAAATGTTTTGACGAAAGTCAATCTTTGGCAACCAGCAACTTTGGAACAGATTTTACCTGCATGGTAAATAAAAACAATATTTTCGGCGCGCAATTTCATCCTGAAAAAAGCTTAAAGTTTGGAATGAAAGTTTTAGAAAATTTTTCAAAATTATAATGGCACTAAAACGAATAATACCTTGTTTGTTATATGACGGAAGTGGTCTTGTAAAAACCGTGAAGTTTAAAAATCCGTCGTACGTTGGTGATCCGATCAACGCTATCAAAATTTATAACGATAAAGAGGTGGATGAGTTAATACTTATTGACATTAGCGCATCAAAACAAAAACGCAAGCCCAATTTTGATAAAATTGCAGATATGGCTTCAGAAGCATTTATGCCTTTTGCCTATGGCGGAGGCGTAAAAACGTTTGATGATTTTACCACACTTTATAAATTAGGAATTGAAAAAGTTATTGTTAATTCGTTGATACAGGAAAATCCGGAAGTTATAAAAAAAGTAATTGCACATTATGGCGCACAGGCAGTGGTTGCCTGTATTGATTTTAAAAAACCCTTGTTTGGAGCTAAAACACCATACTCATACATCGGGAATAAAATAAAATTTTCGTTATTGGAGTATGCAAAATATTTAGAAAGAGAAATTGGTGTTGGTGAATTAATGCTTTATAGTGTTGATAAGGACGGTACCTGGGAAGGTTATGATAACGAAATTATTAGTCAGTTATTAAATAGTGTTGAGGTGCCGGTTATTGCCTGTGGCGGTTGTGGCAGTATTAACGATCTTAAAAAAGTGCTATATGAAATAAATGTGAATGCAGCAGCCATTGGAAGCATGGCTGTTTACAGCAAAAAAGGAATGGGTGTTTTAATTAATTTTCCAAACAGGGAAGCCGTTATTCAAGAACATTAAAGTATGGTAGACAATTGGAATGTAGTTGAAAAAGGAAATCCTTTTAATCTGAAAAAGATTATAAAAGATCTGGTTGATTACAGGGACCTTATCTTTCTTTTTTTTAAAAGAGACATTAAGTCAAGCTACCAGCAAACTATTCTTGGTCCTTTGTGGCTCATCATACAACCGGTTTTTACGAGTATTGTTTTTACCATTGTATTTGGAAACATTGCTAAAATTCCCACTCCGGCTAATATTTCTCCTTTTGCTTTTTATTTGCTGGGCCTTTCTTTCTGGAATTATTTTGCTGAGTGCTTCAATAAAATATCAGGAACTTTTGTAACCAATTCTTCTGTATTTGGCAAAGTATATTTCCCTCGCTTAACTGTTCCTCTCTCTGTGCTTTTATCAGGCCTTTTTAAATTCAGTATTCAGTTTGTTTTGTTTCTTACGGTTTACTTTTACGGTATCTTTTTTCATGGCTACAACGCGCAAATTAATTTAAGCATCTTACTTTTACCTGTTTATTTACTTCTTTTATCTTTATTTGGATTAGGCCTTGGACTTATAGTTTCCTCCTTCACAACAAAATATAGAGATCTTACTATGCTTGTAGCTTTTGGCGTGCAATTACTCATGTACGCTACCCCTATTGCTTATCCTTTTTTTACGATCAGCTATACTTCTGTCTTTTATAAAATTTTGTTGTGGAATCCCTTAACAGGAATAATTGAAGGTTGTAAGTATGCCTTTACCTCCAACGGACTATTTAGTCTGAAACTCATAGCGGCCGACACTATTTGCATTTTACTGATACTTATTTTGGGAGTATATATATTTTCGCAAGTAGAGAAAAAATTCATGGATACTGTATAATATGAGCCTAGTAATTAAAGCAGAAAACATTTCAAAACAATATAGGCTCGGTGCAGTAGGCATGTCTAATCTAACAGATGATGTGCAGCGTTTAATTGCCCGTATAAGGGGGAAAGAAGATCCTTTTTTAAAAGTGGGCGACGAAAACTCGCGCGACAAAGCAGCATCCGCGGGCGATTCCAAATTTGTCTGGGCGCTAAGAGATATCAATTTTGAGATTAACCAGGGAGAAGTAGTTGGGATTATTGGAAAGAATGGTGCTGGAAAATCAACGCTGCTAAAAATATTATCGCGTGTAACCGAACCAAGCATTGGCAGATTAAAATATAAAGGCCGCCTAGCCTCTTTACTGGAAGTTGGCACAGGGTTTCATCCTGATCTTTCTGGAAGAGATAATGTGTTTTTAAACGGCGCCATTCTTGGCATGAAGAAACAGGAGATTGCTAAAAAATTTGATGAGATCATAGAATTTAGTGGTGTCGCAAAATACATTGATACTCCCGTAAAGCGCTACAGTAGTGGAATGTATGTGCGGCTTGCTTTTGCAGTAGCAGCGCACCTTGACCCCGATATTCTTGTAATTGATGAAGTGCTTGCAGTCGGCGATATAGAATTTCAGGAAAAATGCCTTGGTAAAATGAAGGATGTAGCAGGTGAGGGCCGTACGGTTTTATTTGTCAGTCATAACATGGCTTCTATAAAATCTTTGTGTAAAAGAGGAATAGTTATGCAAAAAGGAACGGTTACATTTGATGGAAACATTTCCGATAGCATCTCTAATTATCTTGCGGGCTTAAATACTGGTGCAAATAATGGCACTATTGAAACTTTTCACAGAACTATAAACACAGGTAAAGTATTTTTCAAAACTGTGGAAGTGAAAAACGAAGAGTTTCTTAATGGCAATAGTATTTATTTTAATCATAATTTGAAGATAGCTTGCCAGGTTGAATTTTTAACAGATTTCGAAAATGTTTTGTTTGATGCGCGGATAATAAGTGCCGATGGAATTGAAGTACTTCATACAATGAATATTTATGATGGCAGTTTTGTGAACATTCAAAAAGGAATGATTAGCTTAAATATAGAACTTGAAAACAAATTGCAGCCCGGAAAATATTTTGTAAATCTTGGTGCCCATCTCAGCGATGGATTAACTTTAGATTACCTGGAACATATTCTGGAACTAAATATTCTTAACGTTGGAAAAGATAATGAAAAAGGTCTTATTTACGATTTTAAACTAGGATACTACAGGCCAAATACAACATGGAAAATAACACAATAAGCATGGATACATTTATACCTTTAGCTAAACCTAATATTATCGACGAGGACATTGCTTTAGTATGCGATGTTTTAAAAAGCGGAATGTTGGTGCAGGGCAAATACGTTAGTGCCTTAGAAAACAGCTTTACTTCTCTTACCGGTTCAACCTATGCCAGTGCTTTAAGTAACGGAACAGCTACTTTGCATCTTGCATTAAAAACGCTTAACATAAAAGAAGGAGATGAGGTTATTGTACCTGCTTTTTCTTATGTAGCTACCGCAAACGTTGTTGAGTTGGTGGGAGCAACTCCTGTTTTTGTTGATATCGACATTCATACGTTTAACATCGATCTTGCAAAAATTGAAGCTGCTATTACCCCTAAAACAAAGGCAATTATTCCGGTTCACGAGTTTGGGCTTGCTTGCGATATGGAGGGCATTATAAGCATTGCCAAAAAGCACAGCATCTTTGTGATTGAAGATGCTGCTTGTGCCTTAGGTGCAAAATATAAAGATAAGCATGTTGGAACTTTCGGAGATTTCGGCTCGTTTTCACTACATCCCCGCAAAGCAATCAGTAGCGGAGAAGGGGGTGTTTTATTAAGCAATAATTTTGACTACGATAAAAAGATAAAAATTTTACGTAACCATGGTACCGAAATAATAAACAATAAGATGGAATTTACTGAATTTGGATTTAACTACCGGATGACTGATTTTCAGGCCGCTCTTGTTTATTCGCAAATGGGTCGTCTTCAGAAAAGCATTGATTACAAAAACGAATTGGCTGACATCTATTTTAATGAGCTCAAGCCTGCTAAAATACAATTACCATTTATTCCAAGCTATACAACTCACACTTGGCAAACCTTCCATGTTTT
>JACDED010000001.1:0-29944 GCA_013816615.1 Bacteroidota bacterium | reverse complement strand
CAATAAACAGAGATGAATTGATAAATCAATTGAGAGAAAAGAATATTGGGGTAAATTACGGGGCCCAATGTATTCCGTTTATGAACGTATACCAGGAAAAATATAAATTGGATTGCGCCAAACTTTTCCCGAATGCTTTAAAAGCATACCAGCAGGGTCTTGCATTACCAATTTACGATCTTGTAACAAAAAAACAAATCAAATATATATCAACAACCCTTAATAATTTAATTTCATGATAAAAAACAAAACAATTTTCATTACAGGTGGTGCAGGCTTTATTGCCAATACCCTTATTAAATATTATATCAGTGACAATAAGATTGTTGTTTATGATAATTTTCATCGCGATACGTTAACTTCCAGCGATGTATCAAAACATCCTAATCTTAAAATTATAAAAGGTGATGTGTTGAACTTGGCAGCTTTAACAGCAGCAATGAAAGGCAGTGACATTGTAATTCATGCTGCAGGCATTGCCGGGATTGATACCGTTATTAAAAACCCTGTACGTACTATGCAGGTAAACATGATTGGTACTGCCAATGCATTAGAAGCTGCACATGCCAATGGAATTAAAGAACGCTTTATAGACTTTTCGACCTCAGAAGTATTTGGCTCAATGGCTTTTAAATCTTCAGAAACCGATTCAACCGTTTCGGGTAGTGCCGGTGAGGCACGCTGGACTTATGCAGTAAGCAAGTTAGCCGGAGAACATCTGGCACATGCCTATTTTAAGCAATTTCAGTTGCCTGTTGTTACTGTAAGGCCTTTTAACGTATATGGTCCGGGTCAAACAGGTGAAGGAGCTATACAGATCTTTATTAAAAAAGCACTTAAAAATGAAGACATCCATATCGATGGCGATGGCTCACAAATCAGGGCCTGGTGCTTTGTTGATGATTTCGTTGATTGCCTTATCCGTTGCGTTGAAAATCCAAAAGCTATTGGTGAAAGTTTTAATATTGGAAATGCCAGAGCTGTAATCACTATATTGGGATTAGCACAATTAGTATGTAGAGTTTTAAAGTCCGATTCAAAGATCCTTCATGATGCACCTTTATCTGCTGATATCGCGATCAGAATTCCAAGTGTTGAAAAAACAAAAGATGTTCTTGACTTTAAAGCAAAAGTAGATCTTGAAGAAGGTGTACTTAGAACAGCTGAGTGGATGAAAACATTGTAATGAACAAGAAAACAGAATTAAAAGATCAGTCTGAACTCTTAAAGCACTTCGAAGAGTTAAATGCTTTAAACATTTTTCTGGAGTCAAGACACAAAGAAAATTATGATCGTTCATTACCATTACCCGATCATATAAATGATAGGTGGGAGCGGGCAGAAAGATTGGGTTTTGGAAAGGGCACTAATATTTATGATTCCAGTTACGTAATTGGAAATGTTAAAGTAGGCGAGAATTGCTGGATTGGAATGTTTACCATTCTTGATGGATCAGGCGATCTGTCCATTGGGAATAACTGTACTATTTCAGCAGGTGTTCATATGTATACTCATGACAATTTAAAAGCAACGTTATCTTCAAATGTTACCCCCATTGAAAGAGCGCCTGTAACTATAGGAAACAACTGTTATATCGCACCGCACTCTGTTATTTCGAAAGGAGTTACTTTGGGAGATTTTACCGTGGTGGCTGCCCATAGTTTTGTAAATAAAAGCTTTGCAGCAAATGCTATTGTGGCGGGCATACCTGCCAAGCAAATTGGCAAGGTTACAATTGATAATAATAATAATATCTCATTTGACTATTTTAAATAATGCAAACCTGTAAACGCTGTATTTATAATTCTTCCATTCCAAAAATCACTTTTAATACCGCTGGTATTTGCAACTATTGTGATCAATATGACTCTATGAATTTGCAATACCCGATCGATGATCGTGGAAAGAAAATCATTAACGACTATGTGGAGCAGATTAAAAAAGACGGAAAAGGTAAACCTTACGATGTTGTGATCGGTGTGAGTGGGGGGTGCGATTCTTCGTATATGCTGCACCTGGCAAAAAACGTTTATGGATTAAGAGTTTTAGCTGCTCATTTCGACAATACTTACAATTCAAAAATAGCTGTTGAAAATATTAAAGTAGTTTTGGATAAGCTGAATATTGACTTATTCACCTATGTTGTAGACAATAAAGAATTTGAAAAAATTCAAAAGTCTTTACTTCTGGCATCTGTGCCGGAATTTGAAGCGGCAACGGACCTGGCATTGGCCACAACCCATTACATGGCCTGTGAAAAGTATGGTGTAAAACACATATGGGAAGGGCACTCTTTCAGAACAGAAGGAGTTTCACCTCCGGGATGGTTTTATATGGATGCAAAATACATAAAGTCAATTCATAAAAAATTTGGCGACGGAGTTATTAAATCTACGCCATTATTGTGGTTGGGAAAATGGATCAAATGGATGGTTGTGAATAAAATTAAAAAATTCAGGCCTTTGTATTATCTTGATTACAACAAAGAAGATGTAAAGAAGTTTTTGGTTTCTGAATATGGCTGGCAGTGGTACGGTGGGCATCACATGGAAAATCGGACCGCCTATTTTATAAATAATTATTATTTACCTGTTAAATTTGGAATTGATCTTCGTTGGTGCGAATACTCTGCATTGGTAAGATCAGGTAGACTTAGCAGAGAAGAAGCTTTAGGAAAAATAAAAGAACCTAAACCTTATGAGCCAGATTTATTAGTGGAAATAAAATCTCGATTAAAACTTTCAGATACTGATTGGGATAATATCATGAAAGAACCAAACAAACATTATACGGATTACCCAACCTACAAAAAGACTTTTGAAAGATTAAGGCCATTCTTTTTTATTCTCTTAAAATCAGGATATGTTACACGAAGTTTTTATGAAAAATTTTGTGTATTAAGGGAAAAAAGAGCTTAATAAATATGTTATCAGACTTTTTTATAATTATCTGTTTTCGCATTAATACCGGAAAATGAAAATAGCCTGCATTGGTAATATAAATAATTGTATGTTTCCTTTAACCAGGTACCTTGCTGATGCCGGCCATAAAGTTACCTTATTTTTATTGGAGGAATTTCAGCACTTTTTGCCCTCTGCAGATGTGTTTGACAGCGTTGATAATGTTGAAATTGTTGAACTGGGTTGGCATCATCAAAATTTTTACGCTGTTTCTGCAAACGAGATCAAAAAGAAATTTAAGCCGTTTGATTTTTTTATAGGAACTGATTATTCACCCGCGTATTTTTTAAAGGCCAGGATGACCTTAGATATTTTTTTTCCTGCTGGAGGAGACCTGTTTGATTACCCATATCGAAAAATGGGAAACTATAAAGGTTTGCCCGAGATATTCAGGATAGAATCATGGCGTTGTACGAAATATCAAAAGTGGGCTTTGCCACTGGTTGGTTGTGTCTCAATGGATCCGGCAAATGAGTTTTTCGAAAGATTTCTTCCAAAATTAAAAATGGAAAAAATAGATAGAATACCTGCTTTACCTTTTCTATATATGAAGCAGTATTCTGAAGAATATTTTTTGAAGTCAAAATTTTCCGATCAAATAAACAAAATAAAAAAGGAAAATGATTTTGTAATTATTCAGCATTGCCGACAGTCGTGGACCTGTGATAAAGCTAATTTGCACTATAAAGCAAATGATCTCTTAATAGAAGGTTTTAAATTGCTTGTCGAAAATAATCCCGAAAAAAAATGCAAGTTATTATTGTTGGAATATGGCGAGGATGTTGAACAGACAAAAAAACTAATAGACGATTTAGGTATTAGTCAATATGTGATCTGGTTCCCAAAATCTTTACGCAAAGATCTTTTAGGAATAATTAAATTTTGTGACGTTGGTGTTGGTGAATTAGGAAGAAGTTGGTTCTCATACGGGGCAGTTTATGAGATCTTAGCTATGAAAGTTGCTTTTATTGGCAATAGAAATGATGCGGAATTTTTGTCAAGATCACCGGAATTATACCCTATGCTCAATGCCACAACAAAAGAAGAAGTATTTGAAGGCTTAGATAATATTTTAAAAGATCAGGAAAAATACAAAGAATTAGGACAAAAATCTTACAATTGGTTTCTGAAATATGCCATTAACAAATCAGTCGACACTATTTTAAAAAGAGTTTCGGAGAAGAATTTAAATAAAAAAGAAAATAAGATCGGATCTTTCCTTTATCTTAAATTACTAATAATTGACTCTTTTGTTAAGATCATCGTTCTACTCAATATTATTAAACTAAAATTTTTACAATTATTTTCATTAAGTGCCTCCGGCCGAACCAATGCTTTTTAATTCGTTACAATTCATACTTTTCTTTTTGATCGTAACCCCTGTGTATTATTTGTTACCTCATAAATTTCGTTGGTTTCATTTACTGGCAAGCAGTTGTGTTTTTTATATGGCATTTGTTCCGGTATATATATTAATACTATTTGGAACTATCATCATCGATTATTTTGCCGGTATATTAATTGCTAAAACAGATAGAAAGAAAAGGAAATACTATTTGATCATTAGTTTAATAGCTAATATCGGTGTTCTTTTTGTTTTTAAATATTATAATTTTTTTATTGATAATATAAATGATATTAGCGGAGTCAATTTGCCTTTTCTTAAAATTTTATTGCCAATAGGTTTATCATTCCACACTTTTCAGGCAATGAGTTATACCATAGAAGTATACCGCGGAAACCAAAAAGCAGAAAAACATTTTGGGATCTATGCCCTATATGTTATGTTCTATCCGCAGTTGGTTGCCGGCCCTATTGAACGGCCACAAAACATTTTGCACCAGTTCCATAAAAAAAAATACTTTTCTTACGCTAACATTGTTAATGGTTTGAAGCTAATAGCCTGGGGAATGTTTAAAAAAGTTGTTGTGGCCGACAGGTTAGCTATTTATGTAAACGAGGTATTTGATCACCAGTTAAATTACGAAGGCATACCTGTAATTATTGCCTGTGTTTTCTTTTCATTGCAGATTTACTTCGATTTCTCTGCATATTCCGATATTGCAATTGGTACCGCAAAAACATTAGGTTTTGACCTGATGATCAATTTTAGGATGCCCTATTTTTCAAGAACTATCACCGAATTTTGGAGTAGATGGCACATCTCTTTATCTACTTGGTTCAGAGATTACTTATATATACCCTTGGGTGGTAACAGAATATCAAAAACGCGAACAAAAATAAACCAATTCATCGTTTTTATTGTAAGCGGTTTTTGGCACGGCGCTAATTGGACCTTTTTGTTTTGGGGCTTTCTGCATGGCCTATATGTCATCGTCGAAAGCGAGCTTAAAACAATTATTGGAACCTTTAAACTTTATTTGCCCGTAAAGCGGATACTAATATTTGGATTAATAACGTTTGCATGGATCTTTTTTAGGGCAGAAAATATTAAACAGGCTTTTAATATTGTAGGGTCTTTAGAGAATAATTTATTTCAACAAATAAGTAATATTATTAGCAATACAGAATTTGCAAGGTTAAAACTTCTATATGCCAATAAAGGATCAGGTGTTTTTTTATTATCGCTGATTTTTGTTTCAACAGTAATGTTTATAGAATGGAAACAAAAAGACAGGAGTATAATTCATTACTTTCATTCGTTGAGCAAGCCTGTGCGTTATGCTATGTATTTTTTTCTTATCTACGGAAGTATTTTCTTCGGTGTTTTTAAAAAGAACCAGTTTATTTATTTTCAGTTTTGAAAAAGTTATTTGCGAATATATTTATTTTTGGTAGTCCTTTAATCTTTTTCCTGTTGTTCTTTGCTATTGATGACCCGTTTGGAATAGTATACAAAAGTAATTGCCTTGCCGCCACCAGCGAAGATATGATGGTTATAAGAAAGTATTTAAACGAGTATAAAACGCAAGTCCCTTCAGCTTTTATTTTTGGCAACTCAAGAACACATGCGTTTAAGAAATACAAGTGCGGAACTACCACGGAAGATTTTTTTGATTTTGGCTGCCCGGGCGAAAGCGTTTTAAATATTAAAAAGAAATTACAGTTGATAATAGATACACAAAAAGAAGTAAAAAATGTTGTGATCCTGGTGGATGATGGCATCCTTGAGAATACCGATAATGCACATAGATTTTACCAGGGCCCGGTATATAATCATACTCCCATAAGTTCTAATGTTTCTTATATCACTTTTTATTCAAATTACATCAAGTATTATTTTAGTGATTATTTTTTTATAAAACATGTTTATTATAGGTTAACAGGTAATTATAAAGAGGCTTGGATGAAAGACGCTTTCGCGAAACCCGGAGCGGATAAAAATTATGCTTGTAAAAATTATCCTACCTTGGCGGATAGTTTACTTGAAACAAACTTTAAAGAATATAAACGTGTATTTAAACCGGATTATATAAGCTATACTAAAAAAAAATTGATAATTGATGCTCGCGATACTGAGCATTTAAGTGAGATAGCAAAAATACTTAATGAAAATAAGATCAACTATAAAGTTATTTATCCTCCTAATTTTCATAAGCGCAAAATAGAACCTGAATTAGGAAAACTATTATCAGGCACGTTTAAAAATAATTTCTACGATTTTTCCGGAGTTAATAAGATCACAACTGACAGCACTTTAAATTATGAAAACTTGCATTTCACGTACCGGGCTGCAAATATGATGTTGGATAGTATGTATAGAAGTGCAAATGAGTAATAAGGTCCTTAATGTTTTCACTATCGATTTCCCTTATGGTAATGGCGAACCGTTTTTAAAAAATGAGATAGAGATCCTTTCTAAAAAATTTGATACGGTCTTTGTTTACCCTATGAATTTTAAAAATACGGCAATAAAATGCGATCTACCAGGGAATATTATAATAAAGCACGAAGATATTTTTAATTCGTATAACCGCATAGCCGTTTTAAGTAAAAATATAATGTTGATCAATCGGAAACCGAAGGGATCCCTGTTTCTATTATGGAGGCAATGAGCTTTGGAATCCCCTGTATTGCTACTAATGTAGGAGGAGTTAGCGAAATTGTTGATAATAAGAAATGGTTATTTAATTGAAAAGGCTTTTTCAAATCAATTATGTAAGCGCTTTTATTAAACAACACAAAGATCTAGACGAGAAAGGGAGATCAGACTTTCGGGAAGATGCCTTTAAAACATGGAAAGAGAAATATGATGTGTTAAAAAATGCAATGGATTTAGCTGGGATATTAAATAATGAGAATTGATTTTTTGTAGATTCAAACAATCTGGAGCTAAAGAAAACAACAGTACTTATTGGAAGCAGGATGAAATATAGTATCGATGTTAATTGGAATCAAAGACTCAGAAAAAACACCTTTTTGGAAACACAGTAATTGAGTGGTCGAAAAATCATAGTTGAATACTTCTAAAACATATTTGATTGTTGGTGCCAACAGCCCGTTGTCACTAAACATAATAGAAAGCCTTCCGGCGGAGAATACGCTAGTTTTATATCATTCAAAGCCCAAATATAAACGGGAAGGTGTTAAATATTTTAGTTCTACCGAATTAAGTAAAATTCCCAAAGTGGATGTTGTTTTTATTATCAGCGCTTTTATTCCTGAACCCGGCAGAAATTTAAATTCCGAAAAAGAACTATTTGATGTGAATGTTGAGTTTATAAAAACAATAACTACTCACTTTAAGTTTTCTCGTCTAGTTTTTGCTTCAAGTGTGTCCATATATAATGCGGATTCAGGCTCTATCATTTGCGAAAATTCTGAGATAAGTCCAGCTACGCCTTATGCCATTTCAAAATTATGGGGCGAAAGCATCGTTAAGGAGGCCAAAAGCTACGCTATACTGAGAATTTCTTCATTAATTGGGAAAGGCGCTAAAGAGCAAACATTTGTGCCAATAGTTATTAAAAATGCCATTCAAAATAAAACAATTACACTTTTTGGACAGGGAGAAAGGAAGCAGAATTATATTAACTATTATGATGCCGCTCAAATGTTTATCCGTGCTTCGGAATTATCCGGCAATGGCATATATTTAGCGGTAGGCACTAAATCTTTTTCAAATAGGGAGGTTGCGGAAATAATAAAAAATATTTTGCCTGGTACAATTATCAATTATCAAAACGAAGATACTTCACCGTCCTATAATTATAATGCTGCAAAAACCTACGAAGCACTAAATTACACGCCTTTGCGTTCGTTAACCGATTCAATTACTGAAATAATCACATGGAAAAAAGAACAGTTTTAGTTACAGGAATCGGCGGCAATGTCGGCCAGGGTATTTTAAGAAATATCATTTCGTTAAATATAAATATAAAAATTATTGGCACTGGGGTTGAGGATTTTTCAGGAGGAAACCACCTTTGTGATAAGTATTATAAATTAGCTTATTCATATGATGAAAAGTATATCAGCCAAATACTTGACGTTGTTAAAAAAGAAAAGATTGAGCTTATTATTCCGTCAACGGATTTT
Source organism: Bacteroidota bacterium (assembly GCA_013816615.1). Taxonomy (GTDB): domain Bacteria; phylum Bacteroidota; class Bacteroidia; order B-17B0; family Aurantibacillaceae; genus Aurantibacillus. Next base: position 21,485 of record JACDED010000001.1, on the reverse strand, counting down.
GAAACTTATTATTTGGCAAAAAACAGGCATCTTTTTAGTTGCCCAATTGCTGTTTCTGAAGAAAGAACGTGTGAGATCTATTTAGATAAGTATTTAACCTATTTACATCATCAAAAGCATCAAATACCATTTGCAAAATGTGTTTTGCCTTCTGATTACAAAAATGAATTTAAAAAGTGTTTAGCAAAACCCAGAAAAGGAAGAGGATCCAGGGGACTTATTTTTAACCCGGAATTAAGCGTAATTAATAAATTAAAAGACGAAGAGTATTTGATACAAGAACTATTTGAGGGCGAAGAAATAACCACTGCATTTTATGTTACTAAAACAAAAAACATACTGGGGCAAATTACATTAAACAGAACTTTGATAGCAGGTACCACAAATAATTGCTTTGTTGAAAAAAAGCACGACGACCGGTTACTTCCAATGCTTTTAAAAATTACTGAACATTCTGATATTTACGGGGCAGCCAACTTGCAATCAATAGTAAGTAAAGACGGGACTATTCATCCATTTGAAGTTAACTGTCGTATTTCGGGTACAAACTCTATAAGATCTAATTTTGGATTTATGGATGTAAAATATACCTTGCAAGAATATTTGCTAAACGAGCCTCTTCAACCGCCAGTTATTATTGAAGGTACTGCTACCCGGATTTTAATGGATGTAATTTATCCTAAACAAAATATTAATTCCATTAGCAATAACTCTTCAGATTTTTTTATTTTTTAATGAGTACAATTAAATTTATATATTTTGATGCTGCCAATACTTTAATTCATAAGCCGGAACTATGGAAAAAAATTAACGAGGTGTTAACCAAATATGGCCATACTGTAAACGCTGCCGAATTAAAAAAAAAGCACAAATTTACTTCTGAAAAGATCAAATTCCCTGACAATACTTCAAAAGATTTTTATAACATATTTAATAAAGAACTGTTATCAGCACTTGGTGTTAACTCAAATGAAGAAATCTTAAACGATATTTATAACGCCTGTACTTATTTACCTTGGCAAAAATTTGATGATGTTACTTTTTTAAAAGAGATAGAACTGCCGATAGGAATTATATCTAATTTTAACTCTTCCTTAAAAGAAAAAATAAATAATATTATTAGTGTACCGTTTAGTGAATTTATTATTTCTGAAGATGTAACGGTAGCAAAGCCAGACCCGGGAATATTTGAATTTGCGATAAACAAAATTGGACTGCCTCCAGAGGAGATATTATTTATTGGTGATTCCATATTCCTGGACATAGAGCCTGCTAAAAAAATAGGTATGAAAGCATACTTGATTGACAGAGATAACGTATACCCTACTTATCAGGATAGAATTTCCAGTTTGGAAGAATTAAAACACTTAATATAAATGGAAGAAAAGAATTTGAGTTCAAAAAAAATGTCGTTTGTAGTACCGGTGTATTACGAAGAAGAATGCATTCTTCAATTTATAAAAGAAATTGAAGACGAAATGAGACAAATTAAAATGGACTTTGAATTTGTATTTGTTGATGATGGTAGTACCGACAAAACTGTACAATTAATTAAGCAAGAGGCTTCCGCAAAAGAACATATTAAACTAATTGAATTTTCTTATAATCATGGTAAGCAAGCAGCGGTGAGTGCCGGGATAAAATATGCTTCGGGTGATTATTTAATGTATATGGACCCGGATCTGCAGGACCCGCCAAAAGAGATTATTAACTTTTTAACGGAGATAGAAAAGGGATACGACTTGGTTTTTGGTGTTAGAGAAGAAAAGAAAGATAGTTTTACCAACGTTATACTTTCAAAAATATTTTGGTCGACCTTAGAAAGATTTACCGGATTGAAAATACCGAAAGGATTAGCTGTGATGCGCCTGTTCAATAGAAAATTTGCGGATAGATTTTTAGTATACGGCGAGCAAAACAGATTTATTGAAGGGGTATTTATGCACATTGGATTAAATAGAAGTGTTATAAAGATTAGTCAGAGAGCGCGTTTTGCAGGCAAAAGCAAATTCAATTTTAAACGGAAGATGGCTTTGGCATTTGATGCCATTTTTGACTTTTCAGAAAAGCCTTTAAAAGCGGCTGTTAAAATTGGAGTATTACTATCTGTATTTGGTTTTATTTTGTTAATAGCACTAACCTTTATAAAATTATTTGTAATGGATTTTAAGATTGGATGGCTTTCAACCATAGGTACTATTATTTTATGTAGTGGTATTCAACTTTTCTTTATGGGGATAATGGCTATTTACATTGGCAGAATTTATAAAGAAACTAAGGGAAGACCGTTATATTCAATTAAAGAACTTACCAATATAAATGAATAATTCAAAAATTCTTGGCATTTTAGGTTCAGGAGATTTGGGCCAGTTAATTGCTCATCATGCTCTAAACTATTGTAATTTTAATAAGATTATTTTTTTTGATGACTTTGCAAAACCAAATACAATGATAAATAATATTTTGGTGTATGGCGGCACCAAAGAAGTTTTTTCGGCATTTGAAAAAAAAGAAATTACTCATGTGATAATTGGGATAGGATATAAACATATTGAATTAAGGAAAAATCTTTTTGAAGCACTTAATGGTAAAATCGCGTTTGCCTCCATTATTCACCCTACTGCTAATATCGATAAAACCTGCAAAATTGGCAACGGTGTGGTTATTTTGCCCGGCTGCATATTAGATATGAATGTTGAAATTCAAGATAACGTTTTACTTAATACAGGATGCATTATTGCACACGATTCAATAGTTATGCAACACAGTTTTCTATCGCCAAACGTAGCGTTAGCTGGCTTTGTAAGTATTGGGAGTTGCTGTAATATTGGAATAAGCACAACCGTAATAGATAATATTAAGATACAAAATTTAATTCAAACCGGCGGCTCAACAGTTGTTATTCGTAATCTTAACGAAAAAGGACTGTATGTTGGAAACCCCGCCAGATTTATAAGATAAACCTATGATTACTTTTAATAAACCTTATTTAACAGGTAACGAAACCGAATATATTAAACAAGCGGTACTTAATTTAAAGATATCCGGCGATGGCCTTTTTACTAAAAAGTGCCATCAGTTTTTTGAATCAAAATATAATTTTAAAAAGGTGTTATTAACAACTAGTTGTACGGATGCACTTGAAATGGCCGCCATACTTTTAGATATTAAACCTGGCGATGAAGTAATTGCTCCATCTTACACGTTTGTTTCAACTGTCAATGCATTTGTTTTAAGGGGCGCTGAAATTGTGTTTGTCGACAGCGATAAAAGAAATCCAAATTTAGATATAGATAAAATTGAAGCTTTAATTACCACAAAAACAAAAGTAATTGTACCTGTTCACTATGCAGGAATAGCCTGTGATATGGATAAGCTTATGGCTTTGGCAAACAAACACAATCTTTTTGTTGTTGAAGACGCAGCACAAGCAATTGATAGTTTTTATAAAGGAAAGCCATTAGGAAGTATTGGCCATCTTGCGGCCTTCTCCTTTCACGAAACAAAAAATATTATTTCGGGCGAAGGCGGTATGCTTGTTATTAATAGTGATGAACTGGTAAGCAGGGCCGAAATTATTAGGGAAAAAGGTACTAATCGCTCGGCTTTTTTCAGAGGCGAGGTTGATAAATATGGATGGGTGGATATTGGTTCATCTTTTCTCCCTTCAGATATTATAGCTGCTTTTTTATTTTCGCAAATAGAAAATCTTGATGATATTCAGAAAAAACGTTTGTCTATATGGCATAACTATTACAATGGATTAAAAACGCTGGAGACTCAAAACAAAGTTGCTTTACCCGTAATTCCTGACTTTGCATCTAATAATGCGCATATGTTTTACCTGGTTTGTAATTCTCTTAAAGAAAGAACGGAACTTATTGCGCATTTAAAAAACGAAGGTATTCATGCGGTTTTTCACTATTTATCACTAAACAAAAGTCCTTACTATTTAAGCAGCTTAAATAATGCTCCTGCTGAGAATCTGGAGAATTCTGACAGGTATACAGATACCCTGATAAGATTGCCTTTGTATTATGAACTAAGCACTGAGGATCAAAGCAAAGTTATTTCATCCATTCTTTCTTTTTACAGCAAATGAATTTGAAAAGCCAAAAATATATTCTCTTAGCAAGTTTAGTAATATTGCTTGTCTGTTTGTGTATTTGTCATTTCACGTTTTCATATTACAGCAGGCTTGAATCCGACGATTATACTTTTTTGGCATATTTGCGTGATAAAGGTTTTTTCGGCACTATTAAATTTATTTATTTTTCCTGGGAGGGAGCCTTTGGCGTACTATTGATAAGCCTGCTTAAGATAAAATTCGCCCTGCTCTTCAATTCCCTGATTATACACAATATTGCCTGCGCATTGATTACGTTTTTTAGCTTATTCTATTTTGTTAAAACAATTTTGAGCAATTACTTAAATGTAAACGAAAAACATTATGCTTTAATATTATCTGTCCTGGTTTATTCAAATTTATATTATAACGGCCTGGCTATTAACGATACCTGGTATTGGCTTTGTGGCAGTGTGTATTTTTTTATGCCGCCAGTACTTTTATATTTTGCGGCCATACTTATAGAGAATAAAAACAAGTATTTAATTTTATTGGCCTATTTGTATTTTTTTATTTATGGCGCAAGCCGTTTTAATTATGCAGTAATACTTCTATCTGTTTTAGGCATTCTTTTCTTATACCATTGGTTCAGAAAGAAAGTTTTCAATAAAATACTTTTTGCCTTATGTATTGTTGTGCTTGCTGCATTAATTATATACGTTATAGCGCCCGGAAATTATATAAGGAGAAACGAAGAGCTTAAGAAGGTCTTAAGCTTAGGCGATTATATTATTGGGCCGGTAAAAATGTGTTTTTGGTTCATATATAGATTCATCCTTTTAAAACTGCACTTTCATCTTATTTTTTTAATACCTGCTTTTTTTGTAGGCTCGCTTTTAAAAGAGAACATCGAAAAGATTTTACCGTCAAAACAAAGCAGGTTAAAAGCTATAACGTGGATTATTGTTTTTTGTATCTTCTGCATTTACATGCAAAGCCTCAGCATGTTTATCGCTAAAGGAACCCAAATGCCACGTACGTTAGAAATGGTAAGTATCATTACTGTGTTATGCATGCTGGCCATTTTTATGATAATTGGCTCAGGTTTAAAAACCCGTAAAATTTTATTGGCTACATCTGTAATTGGTTTGGCAGCGGGGTCATTATTTCTTTTAAGAAGAATTTACATTTGTTATCCTGTAATTAAAAAATACTCAATTGCAGTTGACGAAAGGCACAGAACAATTGAAAATGCTATCCGGAATTTTAGTAGCGACACATTAGTACTTAAAAAATTACCGCCGGCATCGTGGCTGCATTCGGGTGAATTAAATAAAAGAGCCGGGCCGAATCCAATGAATAATATTTTCCTGGAAGAATATTACAGGCCAAAATTTGCGTTGGATATAGAAGATTAAATATGTGTGGAATTGTCGGTATATATAAATTAGATAATAGTACTGTTGATAAAAATGTATTATCAGTAATGACAGATGTTATTGAACATCGCGGAGCGGATGGAGCAATGATCCTAGATAGCATTTATTCGACTAATTGAATCAAACACTTTACATATTAGTTGATGATTTTTCAAACGAGCATAAAGAAGCATTTTTTGAAAACGAGCTGCCTTCCTTATGTTCCAGGTTCAAAAAAATTTACGTTATCTCACTTTATCCTGAAAATAATAAGACTTTGAATTTTACTGCAGATAATCTTGAAGTTTTAGATTTTAATTATTTTGCAGCCTGCAACCGCGCTCAGGTATTTAAAAAAAATACCGCTGAAATTTTGAGGGTTTTCCTCACAGAGCTAAAACAAACGCATAATAAGCTTTTTTACATTAAAAACTTTAAATCTCTTTTAAATCAGTTGGTATTAACTTTTGCAGCAGCAGCTAACCTTCAGGCTTTTATAAAAAAAGACATTAATCACGAAACTGTATTTTATTGTTATTGGTTTAAACAGTGGGCAGCGGCTTTAAGTATTATTAGTACGAGGGAACCAAAACTTAAGTTTGTATCTCGCGTTCATGGTGGCGATTATGACGAAGGCCAGATTAAAACGGTTCTCCCTTTCCGTTATTTTCAACTTGCCCAGGTAACCCACATTTTTCCCGTTTCTGAGTATGGAAAAACCTACCTGGTGAGTCGATTTAATACAAACCCGTCCAAAATCACAATAGCCAGATTAGGCTTAGCACTAAATAGCAAGACATGGCTAGTAGAACCTACGTTACTTCATATTGTTTCTTGTTCTTCGGTTATTCCATTAAAAAGAGTTCATCTAATCGCTGAAATTTTAAAACATGTTAAAATCCCTTGTCGCTGGACTCATTTTGGGGATGGCCCTTTATTGAAAGAAATAAAACACGCGGGATCTTCATTACAGCATACGGTGGATCTTAAAGGACATATTCCCAATAAAGAATTTATAGCATATTTGAATATTCATCCTATTAGTTGTTTTATCAACGTTTCAGAAAGCGAAGGGATTCCGGTGAGCATGATGGAAGCGATTGCTTGTGGCATTCCTTTAATCGGTACCAACGTGGGTGGTGTTTCCGAAATTGTAACCCCTGAAACAGGTTTTTTATTGGATTCCAATTTTAACGCGTTCGAGACTGCAGAATTAATTATGAGGCATCATAAAAACGGAACGTTTTACAATGCGAATTTTAGAAGAGGAATAACCGATTTCTATGTGCGGACGTTTTATGCTCCTATTAACCACAGCAAATTGGCTTCTGAATTGGTAAATTTATGAAAGAGTTCGATTATTTTAAGCTTTTTAGTCTATCATCTGAGCATCTTTTACTAAAGGATCGACTGGGACGTAGTCAATATTTTACTTATAGAGGAAACGATATATTTTCCCCGTTGGTTTCAGAGCTCATTTATAATTCCGGTTTCAGGCCTGAGTATCCACAGGGTAAAAAATTTGCTGTTTGTCTTTCACATGATATCGATGCTCTCTACTCGACGGAAGCCACGCCCCTATATAAAGGCGGACTTAAAAACATATTTGATATATCTCGTTTTGAAATTAAAAGGCGGCTCAATGTGTTGAAGAAACGATCATTAAATGCAGAATGGTCCGTAGAAAAAACTTTAAATATAGAAGGAAATTATGACGTCAAATCCACCTTTTATTTTCTATCCTTATTATCCGGAGAACAGGATTATAACTACGACGTAAATGAAATAACTGATCAATTTAAAATGGTCAAAGATGCCGGTAGTGAAATTGGATTGCATGGGGGTCATCAAGCGTACATAGACTTTGATAAATTAAGCAAGGAAAAAAAACAACTCGCTGAAATATCGGATTCAGAAATTGTCGGTTACCGAAACCACTATTTACGATTCACGACGCCTGAATCCTGGCTCAATTTGCAAAACTGCGGGTTTAAATATGATACCACTCTCGGGTACTCTGACTGTGTTGGATTCCGCAATGGGATGTGCTATCCATTCTATCCATATGACTATAACAATAACGTTTTTCTTAATATTGTGGAACTGCCTTTAGTGGTCATGGACGTTACAATTTTAAGTTACATGAAATTGACTAGTGAGAGTGCATTTGCACTTTTTAAAGATCTTGTTAAAAAAGTAAAAGCCGTTAATGGTGTTTTTACATTATTATGGCACAATAACTATATGGTTGGAGAATGGGGAAAGTTTTATGCCAAATGTATTGAATTTTTGAATATGGAAAATGCATGGTTTGCAACCTCAAGTGATATTACAAATTGGTATTCTGAGAAAGGATATTTAAATCAAATTAGAGATATTATAAATTCGGAAGTAATCAATAAAAATGGCTGAAATTAAGTATTCAACTCTTAAAATAGAGGACGCTAACACCATTGTGCCATATTTGCAACGTGTTCTTAGCCATGCCGTGAATAAAGAAAGTTTTATTTGGGAATTTTTTGACAATCTGAGTGTGTTGACAATTGCAACCGAAGGCCAAAAAATAGTTGGCACTCAATCATTCCTTTTTATAAGGATTCTAGTAAAAAATGAAGAGGTTTTGTCAAGCAAAAGTGAAACAAGCTATCTTGATTCTGATTTCCGGGGTCAAAAAATATTTGAATCTCTATATGAATTTGGATTAGACCAATGTAAAAACCAACACGTCCAATTTGTATGGGGTTTCACACCTGCAGCCAAGGTTTGGAAAAACAACCTTAATTTTGACATTGTCTCTCAATGTATGGACGAAACTTATTATGAAAACACCGACTATATTGATTATAACCTGATTAAAAAATTTTCCTCAAATAGCCTTACATACCACCTGAAAGTTTTAAAAGCAAAGTTAACTAACATACAACGAAGATTGAAAGAATATCAATTATTCAAATTATCGGATGAGAGACTGGTAAAATCAGAAATTTTAAGTGATGACATGGACTTTTCAGAATTATATACTAAAATGAAAGTCAAATTTAAATTCTCAGTGCATTTGTCAATGACTGCCGCTTATTACAACTGGCGAGTAATAAATAATCCAAACGTAAAGTATGAAAACTATTTTTACCATCAGGATCAAAAAATGGTAGGGTATTTGGTATTCACCCACTCAAACGACACACTATACCTAAGCGACATTAGCTACTACTCAGAGACGACGTTAATTAAAATGGTATCAGATTTAAAGAAGTATATGAAATTGAAAAACCTAAAAAAAATCTACTATTTTGGAAATAAACTGAATAATCTCAACAAGATGACATTTACATTTTTAGAAAAACTGGGTAGTAGAACGGGAGTATGTGCCTGGGCTAATTTTGTACTTAAAGATATATCGGATAATAAAAAATTCGGCGATCTAAAAACAGAAGATATATATATAAATGGTCTTTGGACCGAAGGATTTAAAATGTAAATACTATGTGTGGGATTACGGGCATTTGGAGGGCAAACGATAAGCACAGGGATTCAGGTGAAATAGAAAAATTTACTGATTCTATAAGCCATAGAGGACCTGACGGCTTCGGGTATTATTACGATGAGAGGGTGAATCTGTCATTGGGACACAGACGTCTGTCAATTTTAGACTTGAGTAGTGACGGAAAACAACCGATGAATCTCGATAATAAATATTGGATAACTTATAACGGTGAAATATTTAATTTCTTAGAACTGAGAGAGGAACTCAAGCAAAAAAATTATAGTTTTAAAACAAATACGGATACGGAAGTAATATTAGCAGCTTATGACTGCTGGAAGGAGGAGTGTCTAAAAAAATTTAACGGAATGTGGGCTTTCGCCATCTGGAACGTAAAAGAGCAAAAAATCTTCGCTGCCCGGGACCGTTTTGGAATTAAACCTTTCTACTATCTTTATGTGCCAGAAACTGTGTTTGCATTCTCTTCAGAAACGATTTCTTTTAAGTTCCTGAATGATTATGAAAGAGACTTTGATGTAGCTAAGACAGCTTTACAAATTCAGAACACAACTTCTCTTGAAGGAGCAGGACATACTATATATAAAAATATTTATAGTCTATTACCCGGCCACTTTATAAACATCAGCAATTTAAAACCGGGCCAACAAAAAAGGTGGTGGAATACTTTAGATAATTTACCGGAGGTCCCTAAAAATTACAGCGATCAGGTAGAAATGTTTAGAGGGTTGCTTATAGATTCAATAAAGTTGAGGTTAAGAAGCGATGTAACTATAGCAACAGCACTTAGCGGTGGGGTAGATTCGACAGCAATTAATTGTTTGCTTCAAAATATTATGCACTCCGATAATCAAGTGAAAAGGGTTCCAAAAAATTGGCAACAAGCTTTCATTGCCACATTTCCTGATACTCTCGCAGATGAATCAGTGTATGCCAAAAAAGTTATAGAATACACCAAACAAAAAGCCACTTTTATAAACTTAGATTATTCTAATTTAGCTCCTCAAATTATTCGCACTACAGTTGCATCTGATAGTATAATTGGAAGCCCCTTAATTTCATCGTCAATGATCTATGAGTCAATGCGCAAGGCTGGCGTAACTGTAAGCCTCGACGGTCATGGAGTTGATGAAATGTTATTTGGCTACCCATGGATGGTTAAGAGCGCTGCTTTGCATTATGCTACGACTGATGAACCCTATGCGCAAAAGTTAAAAGAAATATATGTTGATATGCATTTTGATAATCAGCAACAAAATGCCGGTAAAAGAGTCTCCTTTGAAAAAGCTTCGAATAGACCCTTTTTGAAAAGTATCACCAACTCTAGTAAATTAAAGTCTATTCTTAGAGTTATTAAAAATTACAAATCAAATTTTGACAAAGCTGGAGCGAGTAATACACTTAACGGTTTATCGAATTCGCATGTCAACATTAATAAATTATCCTATCCTCAAAGAATTTTATTTGACAATTTTCATGTTAGTAATTTACCTACCATCCTCAGGAACTTTGATCGCTCTTCAATGATGAACGGAGTGGAAGTTAGAATGCCCTTTATGGACTGGCGGCTGGTAAGTTTTGTTTTTGCCCTGCCGGTATCCAGTAAAGTAGGTGGAGGTTACTCTAAGCGTATTCTACGGGATGCTATGATTGATCTAATGCCAGAAGAAATAAGAACCAGAAAACTTAAAATAGGATTAAATGCGCCGGTTAGTGATTGGTTTAACAATAACCTAAATGACTATTTATTAGATGAAATGAGTTCCCTAAGCTTCAGAAATTGCCCCCTGTTTAATAGTGAAAAAATAAATAACTTATACTTCAATAAATTAAAAGAACGCCAACTGGATAATAGCGATGCGCTCGAACTGTGGAAAAATTTTAATGCCTACTTATTGTACTGTCACAAGTAATGAATAAGCTAAAAATTCTTGTTGTTTCTTTCTATTTCCCGCCTTACGATAAAGTAGGTGGAAGACGCTGGGCCAAGCATTGCAAATATTTGAAGGAGGAGAATATAGAGTTCACCGTTTTGTGTGGAAATTTTAAAGGTAACTCCGCATGGGACAAAGATCTTTTATCTTATAAAGATCAAATAGAACGTGTTGATGTGATCAGAAAATACGAGCCTTATCATTTAAAAACCCTTCCTCGTAATTTTCCTGAAAAAGCATATTGGAAATTATCGCTGCTGTTTTGGGAATGGAAAAAGAAAAAACTTCAAGGTAATTATTTCGATGCTTCAACCGGAAATGAGGAGCTGTTTTTTGAGCATGCTATTTCCCTTGTAAAAAATAAAAATATAAACACTGTTATTATAAGTTGTGGGCCATTTACATACAGCACTATTTTACCAAGATTAAAAAAAGAATTCCCTCAACTTAAATTTATAATTGATTATAGGGATTATTGGGAAGACGGCTTTGATGGCTTGATTCAAAATCAGATCAGGCACGAAATAAAAATGCAACAAAAAGTATTAGATTCGGTTGATCTTATCTTAAGTCCAAACAGCGAAATGGAAAAACATTTTGCGGCTACCGGAAAACTCTCTTATCTTTTGCCACATTGTTTTGATGAGCAAGATCTGCTAATTGAAGATAAAAAATCAGAAACAAACTCTGATTTCATAAATCTTTTATATGGGGGAGCATTTTATGGGGGAATAGAAGAAAATTTAGATCTTATCAAAAAATTTGTAGATGCATTGAATGTATTCAAATCTGCAAAAGCAGAATTTTATGTTTCAATTAAAGGTTATGAAAGCGAATTAACTCATCCGAATATTAGGCGCCATGGTTTTATAAATGCAATAGAATATTTTAAAAAGGTTCAGGAGTCAGATTATGTATTATTGATCCTGGCTCCAAACAGGGTAAATGCTATGTCATCTAAATTCTTTGAGCTAGTAGCTATGCGAAAGCCTATTTTATATTTTGGAGGAGCCGGTGCGGTTTCTGAATTTATTGAAAAATTTAACTTAGGTTTTCATATAACAAGAAATAACGTGGATAAAAAGATTGATGCGGTACTCAAGAATAATTTTGAAAAAACAGTTCCTGATCTATCATATGATATCTCGACATATACCTTTGAACATCAAACAAAAAAATTAATTAATCAATTACAGCTTTTGTGATACAGCCAAAAATAAAAGATGTGATTGCAAACGATGCTACTACCATTTTATATGGTCAACGCACCCTTAATATTTTCGGGAAAGTTCATTATACTATAATTGTACTTAAAGCCTATTATGATATTCTTACATTTTATCGCAAAGCGTTAAGAGATAAAGAGTGTTACTATGGACCCTTTAAAGGAGAGTTCGGACATTTATTATTGCATACAGTGCCGTTTTTAATGCATCTTCATAAAAAAGGAATTAAAATTCATTTTTGTGGTTTAGAAATTGGAAGGCCTTTTTTGATTAATGAAAAAGGAGAATCTATTATCTATAAATTTTACCCTCTAAGAGATTTCTTTGCTGAGGTTCCTCCTTGTATGAACGAGGCCATACCACCACCTGACGTGCGGGAAGAAATTAAAAAATTTCAGGACATTGCGTATAAATCGAAAAAAGGTTATTTAAATATTGCAGATCATGATATGTACTGGTTTGTATATAGAAATTGGCAATTAAACGGAAGGCAATTTTTATATCCTATTCAAAATGTTTACAAAACAAAAGTTGAAAATTCATGTGTTATCTTTCCAAGAAAAAAAGGAAACGCGCATACTAACAATAATGGAGGGCCTTGGGATTATATGCAAATTGCGAGAATGGTAGCACCTTATTTTGATAATGTGTACATTACCGGCCATCCGAGCATGAGCGCAGAATTGCAAGCAGAAAATAATATCAAAATCTGTATATCGTCAGATAACCGTGTGGTTTTAGAAAAGTGTAGCAATGCCAATTTAATTATTACACAACATTCTGGCGCTGTGCATATGGGAGCTTACGCAAATACAAAAGTGTTATTGATATTTAATGGCGAATTACCAATCCGTGGGTTGGCAGATACACTAAGGTATCGCGAAAATTTATCTTCTGAACCTGTTGACTTTGCTTTTTCATATACTGAAATAGAAGATTATGTGAAATTATTTAATAAAAATAAATGATGTTAAAAGAAATAGAACAATTTTTTGAAAAGGTAAAACATCTTCATGTGCTGGTAGTTGGTGAAACTATTGTTGATGAATTTATTGATGTAACCTATGAAGGACAATCTATGAAATCGATTTGTCCGGTATTTAAACTGGAAGAAGGTAAAGTAATTCAACAAGGAGGAGCTCAGGCTATTGCCAACCATTTGTATGATTTTGTGAAGAAGGTTGACGTGATCACCAATACGAATAACGAAATTGTTAAAACCCGGTTTGTAGATGTAAATGATAAGAAAAAACATGTCGAGATCAATAAATTTGATACTAAGAATTTTCCAACGCTTAACATTGACACTTCAAAGTATGATGTGGTAATAGTTGCAGATTTTGGTCACGGATTTTGCGATAAACTAACTATTAATGATGGGTTTCATTTAATGTGTCAAACCAACTCGAATAATTTTGGATTTAACCGAATCTCGAAATGGAAAAATCATAAAAAGAAAAGCGCTTGCATTGATCTTCGTGAGGCCAGTTTGCAAGTGAATAAAAAAATATCAAACCCTCAGGAAGAGGAAATTAGAAATATTTTTAATTATGAGTTAAATTCAGAACACTTATACGTTACCACAGGACAGCAAGGGGCCACTTACACCAATGGAAAAGAATTTATTAAAAGAAAATCATTTAAAACCGATATTATAGATACTATAGGTGCGGGAGATACTTTTTTTGCATTTGCTTCAGTGTGCGCTGCTTTAGACGACGCTGTTTCAGATAAATTATTAATACCTTCATTAGCCGCAAGTTTATCAACTACATGGCTTTGTAACGAAAAATCAATAACTAAAGAAAATCTATTAACTCATGCCGCTAAATACATATAAATCAAAATTTCAGGAATTTTTAAATTCCGAAATCATCAACAAACAAATATTCGAATCTGTTGAGTTAGTAAAAAAAAGTAAACGCATTTTCTTTATAGGAAATGGTGGATCTAATTCTATTTGTTCGCATATGATGGAAGATTATGCGAAAATAGCCAACTATCCTACGTTTGCATTTAGTGATGCAGCTTTAATAACGTGCTTTGCAAATGATTATGGCTTTGAAAATGCAATGGCAGAATGGCTGAAAATACATTTTACTGAAGGTGATCTTTTGGTAGCAATAAGCAGTTCGGGAAATTCGCCAAACATTAATAATGCCGTTGATCTTGTAAAAGAATTAAAAGGACAGATCATTACTTTAAGCGGTTTTGAGAAAATCAACAAACTAGTTGGTAAAGGAGTAATTAATTTTTGGCTTGATTCATCAAGTTACGGTATTGTAGAATGTTACCATCAAACTATCCTTCATATAATTTTAGACGAACTACATGCAAATAAATAAAATACTTATAACAGGCGTAGCGGGATTTATTGGTTCTAATTTATTAGATTTTTTGCTAAAAAAAACCAGTTGGGATATTGTTGGTATTGATAACTTAAGTACAGGCAGCAAAAATAATATTGCGCATCAATTAGCACATCCTAAATTCAAATTCATAGAAGCGAATGTTTCTTCCATTGATTCCATTAAAGAATATGATTGTATTTTTCATTTAGCTGCTTTGCCAAGAATACAGCCTAGTTTTGAATTTGTAACCGAACACATTAACGAAAATTTAGTTTGTTCGATGCACTTAATTGAGCTGATGATCAAAGAAAACTATTTTCCGAAATTCGTATTTAGCAGCTCAAGTGCCATTTATGGAACGCCGTCAGTTATTCCAACCCCGGAATCAGAAAAAATTGATTGCCTAAGCCCATATGCTTTTCAAAAGTATGAAGTAGAAAAATATTTAGAACTTTTAAGCGAACGTTATCCTTTGGATTATATTTGCCTTCGTTACTTTAATCCTTATGGTCCGCGTAGTTTTAACCCGGAAAATAAATTTAATGCTTATAGTAGCGTTGTCGGTATCTTTTTATATCGTAAAGAAAAAGGACAAAAGTTATTAGTGACTGGTGACGGATCTCAAAAGAGAGATTTTATTCATGTAGCCGATTTAGCAAAAGCAAACTATTTAGCAGCCATAAATCCCAATAAATTAAACACAGCCTTCAATATTGGCAATGGTTCAACATTAAGTGTTTTAGAGTTGGCTAAACTCATTTCAGGGAAAGACTATGAATTTATTCCGAAAAGAGAAGGGGAATCGGATATTACTTTTGCCGATGTAAAAAAGGCGATTGAAATATTGGGATGGCACCCTGAACAAAATATGGAAGATTATTTAAAAAATAATTAAAATGAAAATTGGATTTACTTGTGGTGTTTTTGATCTGTTTCATGCAGGGCATGTTTTAATGTTACAAGAATGTAAAAATAATTGTGATTATTTAATTGTAGCACTGAATAAAGCAGAAAATATTTCGGAAACCATTAATCCGGGTAAAAAAAAACCAATATTTAATATTGAAGAGCGTGTAACAATAATGAAGGCATGCAGATATGTAGACGAAGTGCTCACCTATAATTCTGAAGATGATCTTTTAGAAATTCTTAAAACTAAAAACATAGCGATAAGATTTTTGGGCGAAGACTACAAAGACAAAAAAATTACCGGCTCCGAGTTAAAAATTCAAATTTTTTATACCGATCGCAGCCATGGCCTCTCAACCTCGCATTACCGATTCCGTGCAGGCTTATGAAATCTATAAGTAAATAAAGTAGTGCTCTTTAACACCTTCGATTTTCTCTTTCTTTTTTTTCCACTTGTAACACTTGTTTACTATTTATTGCCACACAGTTACAGATGGATCTGGCTTTTAGGAGCGAGCGTTTATTTCTACTCGTATTTTATTCCCTATTATCTTTTAATTCTGGTATTAGCAATTGTTATTGATTATTCTGCAGGTATTTTAATTGAAAATTCTAACAACCCAAAACATAAAAAGTATTATTTAATTGCAAGCGTTGTCTCAACCGTTTTATTGCTTTTTATTTTCAAATATTATAATTTCGCAGCCCAAAATATTAATCACCTGAGTGGTTTCATTCAACAAGATTGGAAAGTTAATCTTATTTCAATCGCTCTTCCGGTAGGACTTTCATTTCACACGTTTCAAAGTTTGAGTTATGTTATAGAAGTGTATTGGGGTAAACAAAAAGCCGAACGCCATTTTGGGATCTATAGTTTGTATGTAATGTTTTATCCCCAATTGGTGGCCGGCCCAATTGAGCGGCCGCAGAATGTGTTGCACCAATTTTATGAAAAACACACTTTTTATAAGGAACAATTTACAATGGGGCTAAGATTAATGGCTTGGGGTTTATTTAAAAAAGTTGTAATAGCAGATAATATTAATGTTGTTACAAATAGGATATTTGAAAATTCTACGCACTTGGATAGCTTTTCTCTTTATGCTGGTGCATTTCTTTTTAGCATTCAAATTTACTGCGATTTTTCAGGCTATTCTGATATGGCAATTGGCTCAGCAAAATGTATGGGTTTTAGATTAATGGAAAATTTTAACCTGCCTTACATCTCACAGTCCATCAAAGAATTTTGGAGTAGGTGGCATATATCATTAAGTACCTGGTTTAAAGATTATGTTTATTTACCACTGGGAGGAAGTAGATTGGGTAAAAAGAAAACTGTTCTCAATCAGGTATATGTTTTTTTAATAAGTGGGTTTTGGCATGGCGCTAACTGGACCTTTATAATTTGGGGAGCTTTGCATGGTTTGTACAATTCGATTGGGCACTTCATACCTAAAAAGGTTTTAAATTTTAATTTTATTAAAAATGATTTTATCAAAAAAAAGGCAAACCAGTTTATTGTATTCAACCTGGTTTTATTTGCCTGGATATTTTTTAGGGCCAATAGCCTTGCAGACGCTTTTAATTATATACATAATATGTTTTCACATATAAGTATAAACTATGGTTTTGCTGAAATTGGTTTAAAAAGAGTTTCCGTTTTAGTTTTAATTTTCATAGCTGTTCTTTTTTTAACCATGGATAGAAGAATTCATGAGTTTATACGTAAGGAGAGTAATTTATTCTCTGTAAAAGCCATTGTTATTTTTTCTGTTTTAGTTTCACTTATAATTACGTGTGGCTTTTGGGGTAAAGTTCAGTTTATATATTTTCAGTTCTAGTGTTTAAAAACATCTCATCCTATATTATAATACAAATCCTTGTTTTTTTACTTATTATTACATGTCTGTCCTCAATAAAAGTAAGGGGGATCAGAGTTTGGTTTTTGATTAATGAAAATGTTATTTTAGAAGGAGGTCAAACAAAATTAATGTTTGATGACCTCGAAAATTTTAAGCCTCACGAGAACGCTATTTTCGTAATAGGTTCTTCTCATGCTTACAGGGGCTATGATCCCCGCATTTTTAAAAACGCAGGGATAGAATTATTTAATATGGGTACTTCTGGTCAAAACATGAAAGACTCGTACACACTTGTAAAAACAAACCGATCAAAAATTCATAACCTCATAGTAGACATTTATCCCGGGGTATTAGAAACTGTTTCTGAAGAATCTACGGTTATGTTGATTCAAAATGCTAATGAAACCCAAACAGCGTTTGAAATTCTTAAAAATAATTTTACCATTAACAGTTTTAATAACATGGCCGCAAGGTTGTTTGATATAAAGCCCAAGCCTATGTTTTTTGATGAAAAATATATTTACAATGGGTATGTGGAAACCGATACATATTTTAAAAGTGATACCGGCAGCACCTATGAAAACTTTACACCAGGCGGGAATTTTAAATACCTTGATTCTATTTTGAATTTTGCTTCAAATAACAGTATTAAAGTGTGGCTAGCCACTCATCCCTTAAAATGGAATGAATCGTACAAAAATTTCTACAAAAATTCATATTTACCTCAGGTTCAAAAAATCCTTTCTAAGTATCCGGATATTGATTTTTTTGATTTCACCTTTAGTCATTCAAATAATGATTCACTTTTTTCAGATGCCAATCATTTAAATCAGAGAGGTGTGAATTATTACAATACTATGTTATTAGAAAAACTGAAATGAATCAGGAGATGACTAAAGATTTACTTTTATTCTACTACGCCTTTACTCTCTCAGTTAAAAGTAACATAAAAAAATCTACTACTAAAAACATTAAATAATAAAATTATGTGCGGAATATTTGGCATTATAGCTCCTGAAATTATTAATAAGAAGGACTTAAAATTGTTAGTGAAACACGCTAAACAAAGAGGGAAGGATTCGAGCGGATTGATTTTTCTAAAAAACGATCAGTATAACATTTCCAGAGCCGATTATAACATTGATAAACTGTTAACTAAAACGAGGCCTTATGAGTCGCCAATTGTTTTGGGGCATAGCCGGCTTATTACAAATGGCCTTGCGGATAATCAACCTGTATTAAGAGATAATGTTTTTGTGCTTCATAATGGCATCATAGTAAATGATGAGGAGATCTGGAAAGATCTTTCGGTAGAGCGGAAATATCAAATTGATTCAGAAGTTTTAGCAGGTATTGCATTAGAGCATCTTAAAAACGGAAGATCTATTACTGATCTGGCAGATGTTATTATGAGTAAATGCAAAGGCATTGTATCATGTGCCTTAATGATTCAGGATCTTGGTAAACTTATATTAATTTCAAATAATGGAAGTATTTATGTTGGAATAAAAGAAGGTGTTACTTATTTTGCTTCCGAAAAATATGCTTTAACGGAAATAGGATGTGGGGATATTTCTCAAATACATAAATCCTTTAAAATTATTGATGTACCTGTACCTGGCAATTTGAAATGGAATTTAAAGGACTATAAAGGCCGTACGGAGGATTTAATTCCTGAGTTTAATTATAATAAAACGCAAGAGGCCTTATTGGAATACAAGAAGCATCACCTGAAAAGATGTACGAAATGTATTTTGCCTGAAACGATGCCATACATTCGCTTTAACGAGCAGGGAGTTTGTAATTATTGTCTTACCTACAAACCCCGCAATACTCCAAAACCAAAAGAAGAATTATTTAAACTTGTAGAACCTTATAGAAAAAAGAGTGGCCTTGAGTGTGTAGTTCCTTTTTCCGGAGGAAGAGATAGTTGTTACGGCTTGCATTTAATTGTAAAAGAATTAGATCTGCGACCTGTAACTTATACTTATGATTGGGGAATGGTAACAGATTTAGGCAGAAGGAATATTAGTAGAATGTGTGCAGAATTGGGAGTTGAAAATATTATTGTGGCGGCAGATATTTCGCTAAAACGAAAGAACATACGAATGAATTTAGAGGCTTGGCTTAAATCACCCAATTTGGGTATGATGGCCATGTTAACCGCAGGTGATAAGCATTTCTTTCGTTATGTTGAAGAAGTGAAAAAGCAAACAGGTGTAGAATTAAATTTATGGGGCATTAATCCTTTAGAGGTTACACATTTTAAAACAGGTTTTTTAGGAATTAAACCGGATTTTGAAGAAGAGCGTGTATATAGCCACGGTGCTATGAAGCAATTGCGATATCATGCAAAACGTTTTCGTGCAATGCTGGATAGTCCGGGATATTTTAATTCATCGCTTTGGGATACTTTATCCGGTGAATATTACAGGAGTCTTACAAAGAAAAATGATTACTATCATATATTTGATTATTGGCGTTGGGATGAGGAGCTGGTTAATTCTGTGCTGATCAATGATTATAATTGGGAACTTGCAACAGATACCAGCACCACCTGGAGAATTGGCGATGGCACCGCCGCATTTTATAATTATGTTTATTACACAGTTGCCGGATTTACTGAACATGATACTTTTCGCAGTAACCAAATTCGTGAAGGTCAGATGACGAGAGAAAGAGCACTGCAATTGGTGGAAGATGAGAATCATCCGAGATATCAAAACATACGTTGGTACCTCGACACCTTGGGACTAAATTTTGAAAACGTTATAAAGACTGTAAACAACATCGAAAAATTATTTAAGGAGTAAGAATGACATGCAGGTTTTTACTTTAACACAAGTATCGTATCTATGATCACTCACTAATTTAATTCTCATTACAAAAATGCATTTTACTATTGTTTCCTATACATTTCCACCTTCAAATGATATCGGAGGTAGGCGATGGGCTAAGTTCAGTCAACATTTGTCAAAAAAAGGACATGATGTAACTATAATTTGTGCAGACGATGAGATAAATAGTACATTCTATGAAAAAGAATTTCCCGGAATAACAATTAAGGTATTACCAAAACGCTATCCGGAGTGGCTCAGTGGTGTTACGAAATCTTTGACCGAAAAATTATTATATACCTTTTACACACGTATATTAAGTCACTTAACAAAACAAAATCTGTTTGATAAAGGATATGCTTGGAAAAAAACCATGCTAGATGCATTGGAGAATGTGCATCATACTAAGCCAATTGATGTTCTCGTTGTAACAGGAGCACCATTTTCTCTATTATATTATGGTTCGCTTTTTAAAAAGCGCCACAAAAAAATAAGTTATGTGGGCGACCTTCGTGATCCATGGACATGGGGAAGTTATTATGGAATCCCAACGCTATCAAAATTGAAAAAAAAATACCAGGAGTTCTCGGAGTATGAAGCCATCGCAGCATGTGATATGGTTTGTTATCCAACAGAGCACATGGGAGATGTTTTAAAGAAAAAATACGTTGCTTTTTCTTCTAAATTCTATCTGCTTCCACATGCTTATGATCCTGATGAATTTCCGGATATAATAAAAGAAGAAAACCGGCAAGGATTTATCTATGGCGGTACTTTGTATAACGGTATAGAAGAATACATTAAAGATCTCGCTGAAATTGTAATTGCAAATCCTGATTCAGGTTTTAAGTGGGATATCTATACAAGTACAAATTACCCGCTTATAGATTCGAACTTTGCTAATGGAAGTATTCAAAAGCATCCGTTTGTTCCGGAAGGAGAGTTGTTTCAAAAGATCACAAAATCCGCAGCGTATTTAGCGTTCTTTCCAGTAACAGACAAAGATTTAATTTCAACAAAATTCTTCGAAATCATTTACACGCAAACGCCAATTGTTTATATCGGAGAAGAGGGTGATGTAGGAAGGTTTATAAGTGAAAACCGTATAGGGGTTCATATATTACCCGAAAACATGAAGCGCGATTTGCCGCAGTATTTGAACGGAAAAGTGCCTTTTGAAAATGGCTATTTTGATGTAATGCAATATACTTTCTCGTCTGTTACAGAACATTTTTTAATTGCATTGGAAAATCTCAAAACTTTAAAAGAAAAAGATCAAAAAATAGTATAGGTTTAAACTTGATAATTATCAATTTAATTCAATAAATTAATCCGATGTCGCTCAATATTTCTTTTATAAATAAACCAGTACTATGTGTGGAA
>JACDED010000184.1 GCA_013816615.1 Bacteroidota bacterium | reverse complement strand
TGTAGTGTTGCTTGATACTCCGCCTGTTGTTGGCGTAGTGGTGGTGGTTGTAATTGTAGTACCTGCACCTGTAACTGTAACTATAGTATTTGTTGTTGTGCCACCAATGCCAGAAGATGTTGCAGTTGTAATAATGGTAGTATTTGGGCCTGATGTAACAACGGTTGTTTGTGTAGTTACACCCGAATTAATAGCTGTTGTATTTGTAGTTACAGAACCGTCTGTAGAATTTGTTGTACTTGTACTCACACCTCCGCCTATTACATTAGTGGTTGTAGTATTTATAACCGGCGTGTTATTTGTTGTAATGGTATTAGTACTTATTGATGTACCTGTAGACGGTGAAGATGTTAAAGTAATTACATTACCATTGCCAATAAATGAAGTTGTATTGATATTTATACCTGTTGATGCAATTGAAAAAGGCTTGCCCTGAAAATTAAGTGTACCATTGGCCGCTGCGTAAACCATTCCAAATGTTCCGGGATTGCTTGAAATTGAATAGTTAGAAAAAACGCCAGGCGCCAGTCCCCACCAATCCGGGCCTAACAATACGGAAGATTGCCATTCGCTAAGGCTATTATAATTTCCGTCAATAGCCGGAAAAAAGCTTCTTACAATGATATTACTTAAAAGTGCTGAGGTCTGCGTGTTTTTTAACTTATGATAATAAATACCATTTCTTTGTATAATACTTGGTGACTTATCTGTTACAATATTGGTTATAGCATAATTTGCATTTACAAAATCACCATCGGCTAAAGCCGGAGCCTGGTTTACAAAATTTGCACTTACTTCATCGCTTAACGTAGTTTTATTATTCATGAGTTCCAATGGCCTGTATCTTAATAAAGTGCTTAAGCTTGCCGGCGATCCCAATGGAAATAAATATGTTTTATTTGGAGCATTTGTAGTTGCGGCAAGAACCCTCGAGAAATAGCCTGTTTTTAATGAGCTTGCATAACCGGAAGTGCGAAAAACATTTGCGTTTTCGTTCTTCATTAAAAAATTAAAGCCTTGTATTACAAATTCATTAGACGTAAGATCAAGATCAGAAGTTGCATAAGTATTGATCCAGATTGTTCGTTTACCATTTCCAGCAAGTATTAATTTATTAAAATACGTATTGCTATTACCTCTTATATTTTGGTTATTATTGCCAATAAAGCTGGTGGTACCTTGCCTAACAGCAAGTGGATTTAAACTAAACGCATATGGGATCTCAAATAATTTATTTTGCCCGTTGTGAATCCAGTCTTTTGTTAAATTTATATTTCCGGTACTTTCAAATTTACCTTTGCTAACTGTTGTTGGTAAAACCAAATTAGAGATTTCATTAACCACATTACAATACACATTTAAATAGGTAGTGGCTTTATCAACATAAACTGAAACGCCATAATTGCTGAAGCAACATCCCACTATTGAATTATCGGCGCAATCCATCTTCTTAAAAATAGTTATAGTTTTTAATGGGCAATTATAACTATTTACAGAATAATTTAAAGTATAAACTGTGACACTTGGTGTAAAAGTAAGTATTGGACTTGGACAATTAGTGCAGCTTAAACCAACAGTGGGTGTCCACGCATAGCTGTTGGCAATACCAGTTGTGTAAAGTTGTACCTGATCGCCTTCACATAAATAAGGTTCGAGGTTTGGGCCAAAGCCAGGCGAAACACTACACGCCGAGGTTGCATTAAGAAGTGTAATTATAGTTTTGGTTGTATATGCTGTAAAACAATTGCCTGTTACGGGTGTGGTATATGAAACCGTATACGTTCCAAACGAGCTTCCCGTAGCGGTTACAAGACCTGTAGATGAATTAATATTTAAACCTGCAGGAATTGCACTATATACAGAACCCGAAAATGGATTAGTTAAAGTTACCGGAAATGTAAGAGAACCTGGACTTACATATGTGTAAGGCGAGCCCGGATAATTAATTGTTGGGGCTCCGGTCATATCACAAATAACAGATACTGTATTAGAAATTACACAGCCATTTGGTAAAGTAGCAAATACAGTAAATGTGGTGTTAACGGATACTGTTGTAGAAATGCTGGTTCCGGTTAAAGCACTTGGCTGCCATGTGTAACTGCCATCACTTAGCGCATAATTTACAGCAATTGTCCCGCTTGTTGTAGTAACAATGTTTTGTGCCTGCGCCTGCATTGTAAAAGTTTTGTTTGGGCATGTCTGATAAGGTATTGTTCCAACAAAACTTATTTGGTATAATCCTAACATCGCTCTGCAATTTACAATCGGAGCACTTTCTTCACTTATTACTTTTGAAGCAAATAAAACAGTGTTACTAATTCTGCTTCCGTTTGTTACCTGGTCGAAACCATAACCCACATTTGAAGCATTACTTGTTAAACTTTGATCGTGCACAATAATTTTACCCGACATATAACCAGTGCATTGAGAGGTGTTGGTAATAATTATTTTAGCATAAGATATAGTATCAGGCGCTGATGACGGGCCATTTATGTTCGCGCTATTTCCAAGGTTGTAAAAATTATTTGTTGTAATTAAGCTTTTTTGTGCCAGGTTAGTTACAGCTATATTATTAAAATCGCGTAATACATTTATGTATCCATTGTTGTTTACTGTAACAACTGTTGATGTGCTTAAAAAATCCAACGTTGATTTAATGTACCTGTTATTCGTAAATACACCACCTGAAGCAGTAAAATTATTGTTTGTAATAGTTCCGCTGTTGGCTGCCAAGCCATCCTGAATATTAAAATTGGAAGAGATATTTAGATTACCAGTATTTGTTAACGTATTTGTATTTTTTGATAATGTTAACGAAGACGTAACAGTCATTGAGCCTGGAGCGTTGTTGTTAATGAATACTTTTCCTACCGTATAGCTTGCACTTAAAGATCTTAATGTCATCTCCTTATAATTATTGATTGTTACTGTTGAAGAAGCTGATCCAGCAGAAATCATATTCAGGTCACGGCTTAAATTTAGGTTGCCATAATTAGTTACACTTTTAACACCTGTGCTTTCTAAGCTAAAAATATCAATCAGATTAACTGTTGCCTCTGATTGAATCAATAATGAGAAGTTGTCGTTTTTAACTGTAAAAAGACTGTTTACATTCAAAGTTGATGCCGCTACCGGGTTTCCACCAGGATTGCTTCGCCCAACCTCAATATTGATGACCCCGGCATTTTTTAAAATGCTTGAGGTAAACGTGGCAGTTGAACCTTTATAGATATTTAATGCGAGAATTCTTGTAGCAGCAGTTGCAGAAAAGGTTAAAGAGCCCATATTAATCCTAGAGCCATTATAGTTTTCAATGTTAACATTTGCTGTGATATTCATGGATACATTTCCAGTGTTATATGTACCATAATTTAAAAAAGTACCCTTTAAAAAAGTAATATTATTTATCGTACCGCTATTACAAATAGTTCCTCCATTTAAAACCAATGTTCCAGTATAATTTACTCCTCCGGCAACGCATAAAGTTTGACCACTGATAGCGGTATAGCTGGCCACACCCGGCGTTACGGTTGTTGTGCAGCCCGAACATTGCGCGTTTAAATTTTGATTGAAGGACATCAAAATTAGTGCAAACAGTAATTTTATTTTTATAAGATTATTCATCACAAATTTTAATTTTGATTTATTACACCTGCGTTAACAGCAGCGTTGCCGCTAATTTGCAGGCAATTTATTACGTTTAAATTATTAAGCGCTCCATTATTTTGAATGTTTCCACTAACGTTCAAATAACCATTGTTAGTTACATTACCAGCAGTATTTATCGTAAAATCACCCTCAACATTAATTACCGAACTTGCCTCGATGGTTATGTTAACACTTCCATTTAAAGTCAATGACTTCATATAGGTTAAGTTTCCGAGATTATTTAAAGAGCCTCCGTTTAAAAACAGATCTTTTGGCTGAAAAAATCCTTTATTGCAAACTGTACCACCGTTTAATGTTATTTTTCCTAAACAATTACCGCTTGTGTCGATACACAGAGTTTGCCCTGTATTGACAACGTAATCTGAAGTATCGGTTTGGCTAATTAAGGTACTACAACTAGAACATGATTGCGCCTTAAGAAAAAAAGAAGCACAAATAAGAAAGAGCAAAAGGAAAAGATTTTTGTTTTTCATAATTTTAATTCTAATATGTATAGAGTGATAAAGTAATTACTTCCATAGAAAGTCCTACAATAAATTGTTAGTTGATTGTGAAACGCTTAAGGTTTGCTGAGGTAAAGATTTATACTGCACCATTAAATTTGAAACAGTAGGATGGTTTGCGTTTTGAGAAAAGATACATACGGATAAAACGAATATAAAACTTACTGTTAAAACTGCTACTTTCATAAAATTGTGTAATTTTTTCCTGCAATTTTAACAATTTTAGCAATACCATAAACATTATTAAATTGTTATGTTGATAAATATAAGGCCATAATAAGTCAGATGAGTATTTTGTGTTGTAATTGGATAAGTTTCTTGTATAAGTGGTATAGTTTTTGAGAATTAAGTTTTCAACAGCGCATATATGTAAATCGTATTGAAAACGATATAATATTACGCTAAACCTTGTTAAAGATCTCCATTACTTTAGGTATTACAACTTAAAATTTAATAAAATTGTTTACCGGCCAAAAAAAGAAGATCTGGAAGGATTGGTAAATAACAACAAGTCTAATAAAAAGTAGATTTTAATTCGTTAATTCGGCTTAATTTTATCTTAGCGTTTAAAAATGGCAAGCAAGGAAAAGATATTAGCGGATATTGAAAAACTTAAAGAAACAGAAAAAAAACTTCTGCTAACTCAGGTTTTTTTGATGTACAGAAATGCTTACCGATTAGATCTTATAAAAGCTACCGTTTGTGCCGAATTAAAAGTTGATCCTGAATTAATACATACGCCAACCCGTAAACAGGAAGTTGCTTTGGCGAGGCATTTAATTATGTATCTAGTGTATAACGAAGGTATTATTTCTTTAGTGGAAACAGGTCGACTATATGGCGGGCGGGGTCATGCTTCTGTTATTCATGGTCGCGATAGGATTAAATTACGCATAAAAAAAGATGCTGATTTTAATGCTTTGGTTACAAAAATAATCAAAAGAATAAATCAGGAGTAATACTAAAGAGAACTTATTGCTGAGTAAAAAACGATTTTATTTTTTCAACGACACCTCTACAAATATTGTTTTAATTAAATTATTCTTTAAGCCAATTAACTTGAGATCTACATATTTTAACTCTCAAAGCTAAGGCCTCTAAAATTTATTTTTGGCACATAATAATGTAATTCCCATCGGGTGGCGATCAATACTTTTTTAGTTTGAGGTAGTAAGCTAAATTTTATTTTTTCCTCGTTGCTGCTTAAACATATTTTTTTAAGAGACTCTTTTAAATTTAATATTTCATTCGTGTAAGGATAAGTTTGTGGAAGACTTGTAAAATAAATTGAGCGAATCAACAAAGTAAAAGCATTACAAATTTCTTTAAGCTCATCCAGTTCAATTGTTTTTGTTTCAGAAAAAGTCAATAAACATTCTACCAAACATTTAAAGCGGGTACTAATCCATAAATAGGTGCCGGTAGCATCATACCAAAACAAAGGCGCTAATTTGGAAAGATTATCCCGCTCATTGGTCAGTTCTATTAATGCCTCTACAAATGCGCTTTGATAAACCTTGCGTGGTGTTCGGTTGAAATCTTGTTTATTTACATTTAATTCAGTTGTGTTACCGTGATTTAAAATTTGCGAGAAAGGGGAATTTTTTTTTACATAACGATCGCTGCTCAAATCTATCTGGTTTGCTATTGAATTTTGCTCCTGCTTTAAAGAATCTATTTGGGACGGGAAAGCACTTTGATTTAATAGCAATCGATCATAGGCAAAATTCCTATGTCCGGATACATTATTTTTCCGATCCCTGTAAGCCAGCTGTTTGTGAGACGCACAACAATACCTGGCATCCAATCGTTTGGGAATAAACGTTTTTTGACAATATAGACACATGGTAGTCATAGTTGTTTTCCTCTCCAATCCTTACCTTCTTCTAATTGCGAGAAGCGAAAATCATTATAATTTTCCAACATTTGATTAATGTTTACCATCAGGGTTTTATGATGAGCCGAACCTTTATCATACAACAGGGCGAGTATTAGAAGACTACGGTTTTGGTTTATCGCAATGATCTGATGTTTTAATTTTTCTTTCAGGATCAATTCCATCACATCCAGGATCATATCCAGCGGC
>JACDED010000183.1 GCA_013816615.1 Bacteroidota bacterium | reverse complement strand
TAAGAACACCGCTGCCAACAAAAAAAAGCAGTACAATTGAAAATATCATAAGAATTATTACTGCAAATTTAGTAAGAGAGGCAAATACTCTTACTAAAGAAGGAGGGTTGTAATTTGCTATCATTGTTTAAAAATTAAGTTTTTGTATCATTTATCGGAATCGTTTTTTTATCGATCGTAGTTGTATGCTCGTTTATTTGTGTATTTAATTTCTTCTCTACAATATTCTTTTCAACCCAAACAGCATACCTGTTAGGTTCTATCCTTCGCTTCTTATGTCGTACATAAACCTGGGTAAATTCCGCCCCAAAGTAAAGAATGATAGCGGAGTAATATACCCATAAAAGGATGATTATCATGGAGCCTGCCGCCCCATATGCACTGATGCTGGTATTATGTTTCAAATAATACCCAATTAAGTATTTACCTAATAAAAATAAAAGAGAGGTTACAAAAGCACCCACCCATACATCTTTCCAAAGGATCTTAGCATCTGGTAATACCTTTAAGATCGATGCAAATAATACAGTAGTTACCACTATCATTAAGCCATAATCGAACAGGAAAAGGAAATTGACCATGTCTTCCGAAAAATAATGCGCTAAACGGCTCCAGAGGCCTTCCAATAAAGCGTTAACAACTAAAGTTAGCAGTAATATAAATCCAAGTACAACTATCATCGAAAAAGACATAACACGGTTTAGGATCATTTTAATGAAACCTTTTTCCGGCTTGGCCTGTAAGCCCCAGATGGAGTTGATGGAATCCTGGATCTCGCCAAACATTCCGGTGGCCGCAATCAATAATGTTATAGCACCAATTATAGTAGCAACAAAATTATCATGGTGTAAAGTCGTTTTTTGCAATATATCCTGTATCTGCAATGCGGCATCGGCACCAATAAAACCGCTGATCTGGGAAAATATACGACCCTGAATAGCTTCTTTACCATAAAAGATACTACATAAACCAATCACAACTATAAGCATGGCGGGTAATGAAAAAATAGTATAATAGGCCAATGCTGCACTGTGTTTAAGCACTTTATCGTTAATAAATTCGGTAAATGAATCCCGTATAATACCCCAAGAATCTTTTAATAATTGATGTTTAACTTTTGCCATACAACTGTATTATTACACAAATACCATTCCAATGGCATCAAATTAAAAGAACTAATACGTTAAAATATAATGATTATGCAAGAACAACATAATATTAAGGAAAGTAAAACTGCATCAAAACACCCTCATAAAAAGAAAAGATTAAGAATAATTATTACCAGTATTATTATAGCATTAATAGCCTTTAGATTACTGTTACCATATATTGTATTAAAATATGTAAATAAAAAACTGGGAGAACTTAAGGAATATTATGGTCATGTAGAAGATATTGATATTGCACTCCTTCGTGGCGCTTATGTTATAAATGATATTAAACTTGTAAAGATTGGTAACGATCAGGGCAAAAATGACACCATACCTTTTTTTAGATCGCGGGAGATCGATCTGTCCGTTCAATGGAAAGCTATTTTTAAAGGGTCTGTAGTGGGTGAGATATATGTTGAAGATCCGGTACTTAATTTTGTAAAAGGCAAACACAAGAATGAAGATGCAAAAGCGGATACTGCAGATTTTAGACAATTAATAAAAGATCTGATGCCGTTAACCGTCAATCATTTTGAAATTACGAATGGGCAGATACATTATATCGATCCTTTTTCCAAACCGCGCCTTGACGTTGCCTTAAAAGAATTAAAAGTAGTTGCAGAAAACCTATCGAATGCAAATGACAGTACAAAAAAACTTCCAGCGCATGCCGAAGCAACAGGGAAAGCATATGAAGGGGATTTTAAATTGAAGGTTGATTTTGATGCGCTTCAAAAAACTCCAACGTTTGATATGAGCGCAGAAATTACTCATGTAAATTTAGTTTTACTGAATGATTTTTTAAAAGCCTACGGCAACTTTGATGTGAAAAAAGGTGACTTTGGTATTTATACTGAATTCGCCGGAAAAGACGGCGGCTTTGGTGGTTATGTAAAACCGATCCTGAAAGATCTTGATATTGTACAGTGGAATAAAGAAGAAGGAGATTTTAAACAAATATTATGGGAAACTTTAATTGGAAGTGCCGCTGCCTTATTAGAAAATAAAAATAAAGACCAGCTTGCGACCAAAGTTGAAATTCAAGGCAAATTCGAAAATCCGGATATTAATTTATGGCGTGCCATTAGTTATGTATTGCGTAATGCTTTTGTACACGCCATAAAACCGTCTATCGATAATACAATTAATATTAATAAGCTTGATGATTCAAAAGACAAAACTTTTCTTGAAAAAATATTTGGCGGAAAAAAGAACAAGAAAAAAAATAAAAAAAAAGGTAAATGATGATGAAGAGACCTGTTGTAAAAATATTGAAGATAATCGGGCTTATTTTCTTTTCTATACTTGTATTAGCGGCTGCTTACTTTATTTTTAGTCCACGAAAGCCCATTACCTTTATATTTCCTGATCTTAATAAGATCAGCTACATAAACACGTTCATCAAAAATGATTCTGCATTTACAAAGATCTCTATCGTACTTCAAAATAAAAACCCATACAAATTAGTAATTGATACTGTAGATTTTGAATTGGAATTAAACGATACTGTTATTGCGCATCAACGCGTACCTTTAAACATTAAACAGTCTGCTTTTGAAAGCGATACCGTATTAGTGCCTTTAAACCTAAGCATTAAGCAGATCATGAATTTAATTGCCAATATGCAGGATGAAGATTCAACGAGTTTTATATTACGGGGTTTTGCGGTTTATGAGACATTTCTTGGAAGAAAAAAACTGGATTTTGATAAAAAAACAAAAATTGAAGTACCTATTCCGCCAAAAGTTAAGGTATTAAAAGTGGTACGGGAAGGTTATAGTCTTAAAGAGAAAACATTAAAAGCAAAAGCAACAATTGAAATAATTAACCGGGGAAAAAATCTTGACCTGAAAATTACAGATATTCATTATGATATGACCGTGAGAAATACGCTCCGTTCCAATGGTGTTATTTCTAAGCCGGTAATTATCAAACCAAGGTCGAGCGTAATTGTTACAATTCCAATCGAAATTGAAATTTATCATCCGTTAAAAACTGCCTGGATAATAGGAACCAATAACGACAAGCTTAATTACTCATTAAATGTAACCTGTACTATTAAAGAGAATTTATCGGAAAAATCTTTTACAAGTCCGGCCGAAGTAAACGCAACAGGTGTACTTGAGCTTGTTAAATAGTTTACTGCCCAAAACGCGACTATTTTTCCTCAGTAGTTCTCAAAAAACACAGTTACAAGAGCGTAAAATCCTTACTACACTAAGGATTCACCATTTCCCACTTTACTACCAGACCTGGGCATTAGATTAGCAAATAAACAGCAGATATTACTGCAATGAAAAATTTAAATTATATAATAGCTTTGATACTTATCATTTTATGGGTAATGGGTTTCTTTACACATATTGCAGGATTTTCTATTCATTTTTTACTGATCGGGGCTTTTACACTTATTTTAATTAATGTAATAAACGACGATATTGATAATTCACCACAACAAAATATAAACCATTAAAAATAAACAATTAAAATATAAACGTTATGAGCAATTTACTTTACATATTAGCAGTAATCCTTATTATTTCATGGGCTATTGGTTTTTTCGCATACAGCGCTGGCAGTTTAATTCACGTATTATTAGTGATTGCATTGATCGCAATAATATTAAGAGTTATAAGAGGCAAAGAGGTGATCTAGATTTCGCAGCAAGCAAACTTATTTTATTTAAATACGATTGAGAAGCGAAATAAATTTTCATGCCTCATATCAATTATGGAAAAAAATAGTAAACGCCATGAAAAGAGAAAAAATATTTCGGTTAAACCAAACGAAAATATTTTTATAAAATCATTAAAAGATATTTTTATAGAAGTTGCCCTGCTTACAAAATTTGCAGGGCAATTCTTTAAGGAATTATTTAAGCCACCATCTGAGTTCAAAGAATTTTTAAGGCAATCTTACATTACTGGTTTTAGATCACTGGCGCTGGTTGGCATTACAGGTTTTATTATGGGCCTGGTATTAACGATCCAATCAAGGCCAACTATGGCTGAATTTGGTGCTGAATCCTGGATCCCGGGCATGGTGGCCGTTTCAATAATTCGTGAAATTGGTCCGGTAATAACCGCATTGATCTGTGCAGGTAAAGTGGGTTCAGGAATTGGTGCAGAGTTGGGATCCATGAAAGTAACAGAGCAGATTGACGCAATGGAAGTGTCAGGTACAAATCCTTTTAAATATTTAGTAGTTACCAGAGTGATGGCTACTACTTTAATGATTCCTGTATTAGTGGTTTTTTCAGATGTGATATCATTATATGGTTCATACGTTGGCGTTAACTTGACCGGCAAAGTAAGTTTTCCATTGTTTTTTGCAAAGGTTTTTGAATCACTCGATTTTATTGATGTAATACCCGCCTTTATTAAATGTTTCTTTTTTGGTTTTATTATTGGCTTAATTGGTTGCTATAAAGGCTACAACGCAAGCAAAGGTACTGAGGGTGTTGGCCAGGCGGCAAACACTGCCGTGGTTGTTGCATCTTTACTGGTTTTTGTAATTGATATGATAGCAGTTCAGATCACTTCTTTATTTATGTAATAATGGAAGAAACTAAAAATATAAATAACACAGAAATTATTGTTGAAATGAAAAATGTAAAAAAATCATTTCAAAATAACCATGTATTAAAAGATATAAATTTTAAATTATCAAAAGGCGAAAACCTTGTTGTACTTGGCAAATCAGGAACCGGCAAATCTGTACTTATTAAATGTATAGTAAAATTAATTGAAGTTGATAGCGGCGAACTTTCTGTATTTAACGAAGATATACTCCAACTAAAAGATAAAGCACTGAATGAAACCAGAAGCAAAATTGGATTTTTATTTCAGAGCGGTGCTTTGTATGATTCAATGACGGTTCGCGAAAATCTTGAATTTCCGATAAAACGACAATCTAAAATACTGCCTGAAGATGAGATTGAAAATCTTGTTAAAGAAGTTCTAGCAAATGTTGGTCTGGAAGATACCATCGATAAAATGCCTTCTGAATTATCGGGTGGTATGCGCAAAAGAATAAGCCTGGCGCGTACCCTGATTTTAAAACCGGAGTTAATATTATACGATGAGCCAACTACAGGCCTCGACCCTATTACATCTAAAGAGATAAGTGAGCTTATATTAGAGGTTCAAAAAAAATATAAAACAAGTTCAATAATCATTACTCACGATATTAAGTGTGCTAAAATAACCGCAAATCGTATTATGGTTATAAATGATGGTTGCTTTATTGCGGAAGGAACTTATGATGAGCTTAAAGAATCGGAAGATGAAATTGTAAATTCATTTTTTAAATAATTGTAAAACAAACAAAATGGAAAAGAAAACCAGAAATAACTTAAAACTAGGGGCCTTTGTAACACTTGGAATTTTATTTTTTATAATTGGTATATATTTTATCGGGCAAAAACAACATATGTTTAGTAATGTATTTAAAATAAGTGGTGTATTTAAAAATGTTGGTGGTTTATTGGTTGGTAATAATGTTAGATTTTCAGGTATTAATGTAGGCACAGTGGAGGCCATTGAAATAATTAACGATACTTCAGTTCGTGTTGATATGATCATTGATGAAAGCACACATCGTTTTATAAAAAAGGATGCTAAAGCAATTATCGGATCGGAAGGATTGATGGGAAATAAAACTATAAACATTACACATGGTACACCTGAACAAAAAGAAATAGCAGGCGATGGGGTTATTCAAACAGATCAACCTATTGATACTGATGAAATAATGAATAAATTAAAAACAACATCAGATAATGCCGCCTCTATTACAACTGATCTTGCCGTAATAATGCAAAACGTTAGTCATGGGAAAGGGACTATTGGCAAACTGTTTATGGATACAGCCATGGCTGAGAGCCTGGATCAAACTATCACTAATTTAAAAAAGGGAACTAAAGGACTTGAAGAAAATATGGATGCTGCAAAACATAGTTTTTTATTACGTGGCGCTATAAAAAAGGCAAAAAAAGACAAAGAAAAATAATCTCGTTTCAAAAATAATTATCATAAAAAAACCGAAGCAATTGCTTCGGTTTTTTTATTAAGTAGAGAATAAAGAATTATGTGTGAGGTTCTTTTTTTGTAATATCCTCTACTTCGG
>JACDED010000066.1 GCA_013816615.1 Bacteroidota bacterium | reverse complement strand
ACCAAGTATTGCTTTGGCAGGACCAAATCAAACATTATGTGTTTTAAATCCAACAACCACATTGGCGGGTAATACCCCAACTTCGGGTGTAGGAACCTGGTCGGTGATTTCTGGAAGTGCAACGATTGCCAACATTAATAACCCAACAACTACACTAACGGCTGTGGGTTTGGGAACAAACGTGCTTCAATGGGCTATCACCAATAACGGTGCTTGCCCTCAAACTCTTTCTACAATGACGATTGTTGTGAATCCTGCACCTAGTATTGCCTTGGCAGGACCAAATCAAACATTATGTGTTTTAAATCCTACAACAACTTTAGCCGGTAACACACCAACCAGTGGTGTAGGAACCTGGTCAGTGATTTCTGGAAGTGCAACGATAGGTAATATTAATAACCCAACAACTACACTAACGGCTGTGGGTTTGGGTACAAATGTACTTCAATGGAGTATCACCAATAACGGTGCTTGCCCTCAAACTCTTTCTACAATGACGATTGTTGTGAATCCTGCACCTAGTATTGCCTTAGCAGGACCAAATCAAACATTATGTGTTTTAAATCCTACAACAACTTTAGCGGGTAATACACCCACATCTGGTGTTGGAACCTGGGCTGTAATAGTTGGTAGTGCTGTTATTACAAGCCCAAATAATCCTTCAACAACGGTTACAGGTGTTGGACCCGGAATAAATGTTCTTCAATGGAGTATCACCGATAATGGCGCTTGTCCACAGACGGTATCTACGATGGTAATACAAGTTGATCCTGCACCAAGTATTGCTTTGGCAG
Organism: Bacteroidota bacterium; assembly: GCA_013816615.1. Lineage (GTDB taxonomy): Bacteria > Bacteroidota > Bacteroidia > B-17B0 > Aurantibacillaceae > Aurantibacillus. Next base: position 23,021 of record JACDED010000066.1, on the reverse strand, counting down.
GACCAAATCAAACGCTTTGTGTTCTAAATCCAACAACCACCTTAGCGGGTAACACGCCAACCAGTGGTGTAGGAACCTGGTCAGTGATTTCTGGAAGCGCAATTATTGCTAACATTAATAATCCTACAACTACACTAACGGCCTTAGGCTTGGGTACAAATGTGCTTCAGTGGACTATCACCAATAACGGAGCTTGTCCACAAACAGTTTCAACGATGACCATTTTTGTGGACCAGGCACCAAGTATTGCTTTAGCAGGCTCAAACCAAACACTCTGTATTTTAAATCCAACCACCACCTTAGCAGGTAACACGCCAACAAGTGGTATAGGAACCTGGTCAGTAATATCAGGAAGCGCGACGATAGGTAATATTAATAACCCAACAACAAATTTAACAGCAGTAGGTCTTGGAACAAATGTTTTACAATGGAGCATTACCAATAATGGCGCTTGTCCACAAACTGTTTCAACAATGACTATTTTTGTCGATCCTGCGCCAAGTATTGCTTTGGCAGGATCAAATCAAACACTTTGTATTTTAAATCCAACAACAACTTTAGCAGGCAACACACCAACAAGTGGAGTGGGAACATGGTCAGTGATTTCTGGAAGCGCAACGATTGCCAACATTAATAACCCAACAACAAATTTAACAGCAGTAGGTCTTGGAACAAATGTTTTACAATGGAGCATTAACAATAATGGCGCTTGTCCACAAACTGTTTCAACAATGACCATTTTTGTTGACCAGGCACCAAGTATTGCCTTAGCCGGTCCAAACCAAACACTTTGTATTTTAAATCCAACCTCCACCTTAGCAGGTAACACTCCAACATCGGGTATTGGAACATGGTCGGTAATTACAGGTTCAGGTACATTTAATAACACCAACAATCCTGTAACAACGGTTACAGGGTTGGCGCTTGGAACAAATGTTTTACAATGGAGCATTACCAATAATGGCGCTTGTCCACAAACTGTTTCAACAATGACTATTTTTGTTGACCAGGCACCAAGTATTGCCTTGGCAGGACCAAATCAAACCTTATGTATTTTAAATCCAACAACAACTTTAGCAGGCAACACGCCAACAAGTGGAGTGGGAACCTGGTCAGTGATTTCTGGAAGTGCAACGATTGGCAACATTAATAATCCCACAACAGCACTAACGGCTGTAGGCTTGGGTACAAATGTGCTTCAGTGGAGTATTACCAATAACGGAGCATGCCCTCAAACTGTTTCTACAATGACTGTTATCGTTGATCCTGCACCAAGCATTGCAACAGCCGGACCAAATCAAACGGTTTGTATTAGTTCACCAAATGCAACGCTTGCAGCTAATACACCAACAACAGGTTTAGGAACGTGGGCAGTAATTGTAGGAGCCGGAACAATAACAAGTCCAAACAGTCCAACATCAACAGTAACAGGTTTAGCTTTAGGTATAAATATTTTACAATGGAGTATTTCAAATGGCGTTTGTGCAACAACTACTTCTACAATGAGTATCCAGGTAGACAATGTGCCAACCGTTGCCACAGCAGGCCCAAGTCAAACACTATGTATTTCTAATCCAAGCTTAACCATGGGAGGAAATATTCCAACAGTAGGAACGGGGTTATGGTCGATCGTTCTTGGATCTGCAACAATCAATACACCTACATCCGGAACAACCACCGCAATGAGTTTAGGCTTAGGTCAGAATATTTTCTTATGGACAATTTCAAATGGTGTTTGTAATTCATCGGCAGCTAGTGTTGTTATAACAATTGATCCTTTACCAAGCATGGCTGTCGCAGGATCTAATCAAACTGTTTGTATAAGCTCGCCAAGCACAACATTAAATGGAAATACTCCGGCAGTTGGAACCGGAACCTGGAGTGTGGCATCTGGCACAGGTACAATAACTACACCAAACTCTCCAACAACAACAGTAACTAATTTAGGCTTGGGAAATAATGTTTTACAATGGAGTATTGGTACAGTTGGATGTGCGCCAACTATTTCTACAATGACTATACAGGTAGATCAGGTTCCTACAATTTCAAATGCCGGACCAAATCAAACATTGTGTATCAACAATCCAACTACAACGTTAAATGCAAATACACCAATTGTTGGAGCAGGCACCTGGTCAATTATGCAAGGTGGGGGAGTCATCACTACTACTAATTCACCAAATAGTTCGATAACGGGAATGCCAACCGGAACAACCATTCTTCAGTGGTCAATATCAAATGGAGTATGCGCGCCTAGCATTTCTACAATGAGTATACAGGTTGATAACAATACAATTGTTGCGTCGGCTGGTCCAAATCAAACATTATGTGCCGCCTCACCAAATGCTACCATGTCCGGCAATGTACCAACCGTTGGGGTTGGAACTTGGGTAATACTTGTTGGATCAGGAAGTATTACTACACCAAGTCTCTCTAATACCACAGTAACTAATTTAGGTATTGGAACAAATATTTTACAATGGACCATTGTAAATGGTGTGTGTGCATTTAATTCATCGATCGTTTATATTTATGTTGTTCCTTCACCTGGAATACCAAATGCAGGACCAAGCCAAACATTATGTATCAATAATCCAACAACAACTATTGCAGCAAATACACCAAGTTTAGGATCTGCAAGTTGGTCGGTAGTAACTGGTAGTGCAAATATTGTTACACCAACAACAAATACAAGTAACGTATTAAGTGTTGGATTAGGAAATAATGTTCTTGCGTGGACAATGACCTATAGTGTGTGTTCTCTTACTTCAACTTTAAATCTTCATGTAGATCAAATCCCTTCAATTCCTGTGGCAGGTCCAAATCAAACAATTTGTATCAGTAGCCCAACAGCTGTATTAGCCGCTAACACACCAACAAGCGGTGTGGGTACATGGTCGGTAATTTCCGGAAGTGGGACTGTTACAACACCTTCACTCGCTACAAGCGCTGTAACAGGGTTGGCGCTTGGTGTTAATGTACTGCAATGGAAAATTAATGGTGGTGGTTGTGGAACGAGCAGTTCAACAATGAGTATACAGGTTGATAATATTCCAACTACTTCAGTTGCCGGATCTAGCCAAACTTTATGTATCAGTAATCCAACAACTGTATTAGCAGGAAATACACCGGTAACTGGTATTGGTACGTGGTCGGTGATTGCAGGCAGCGGAACAATAATAAATCCAAATCTTTCAACAAGTACAGTAACTGGTTTAGGATTGGGATTAAACTCATTGCAATGGACAATTGCTAATGGTGTGTGTTCAAGCACATCTACTATGAATATACAGGTGGATAATATACCTACAATTTCAAGTGCGGGTGCGAGTCAATCTATTTGTATTAGTACGCCAACTGCTGCTCTTAACGGAAACACAGCACTTGTTGGCACAGGAACATGGTCTGTAATAAGTGGAAGTGGAACAGTAACAACACCAAGTCTTGCAACAAGTTCAGTTACAGGATTAGCAGCCGGATTGAATATTTTAGAATGGACAATCGCAAATGGTTTCTGCGGATCAAGCTCATCAACAACAAGCATACAGGTTGACCTTGTTCCAAGTGTAGCAAATGCCGGGCCAAATCAAAATTTATGTATTAGTTCTCCCACTACTACATTGGCCGGCAATGCGGCAGCCGTTGGTATAGGTACATGGTCAATAACATCAGGAAGTGGAGTAATAACAAATACATTACTTGCAAATACAACAGTAACAAGTTTAGCTCTTGGATTAAATATTTTAGAATGGAGTATCACAGGCGGTGTTTGTGGCACAACCACTTCAACAATGAGCATCCAGGTAGATAATATTCCAACTATTTCAAATGCCGGTTCAAATCAAACACTCTGTATTAGTTCTCCTTCTACTACATTAACAGGTAATACAGCACTTGTAGGAACAGGCACATGGTCGGTAATTGTTGGAAGTGGAACAATAACAACACCAACGCTTTCTACAAGCTCAGTTACAGGACTTGCGGTTGGTGTAAATGTTTTACAGTGGACCATTGCGAGTGGTGCTTGTGGATCGAGCACATCAACAATGAGTATCCAGGTAGATCAAATACCAACTATGGCTATTGCAAGTTCAAACCAAACAATTTGTATTACTAATCCTACTACAACAGTTATCGGCAATGTGCCAACAGTTGGAACAGGAATCTGGACATTGGGCTCAGGAAATGGAACCATAACTTCAGCTACATCAGCAACAACAACGTTAACCAATTTAGGTGCAGGAGTAAATGTGTTTGATTGGACGATTAGTAATGGAAGTTGTGCTTCGTCTGTTTCGAGCGTTACAATAACTGTTGATCCTGCACCAACTATTGCAGCGGCAGGTTCAAATCAAACAGTTTGTATAAGCAGCGCTACAGCTTTAATGGCAGCTAATATACCTGCAATAGGCACAGGATCGTGGACAGTTATTTCAGGTAGCGGAACAATAACAAGTACAACCTTAGCGAATACAACGATCACCAATTTAGGTTTAGGTGTAAATATTTTTGCATGGACAATCAGCAATAACTGTTCTTCATCTACAGCAACAATTTCAGTAACGGTTGATCAGGTTCCAACAATCGCAGTTGCAGGATCAAATCAAACAATTTGTATCAGTACGGCTTCAACTACATTAAATGGAAATAGTCCAACTGTTGGAACCGGTATTTGGACATTGGCTTCGGGTAGTGGAACTATCACTTCGCCAAACACTGCTATTACAACAGTAACAAATATTAGTTCAGGAACAAACGTATTTGACTGGACTATTGCAAATGGATCATGCGCTCCTTCAGTTTCAAGTATTACAATTACTGTAAATCCTGCACCAACAATTGCAGCAGCCGGGCCAAATCAAACAATTTGTATAAGCAGTTCAACAGCATTGATGGCTGCAAATAACGCGGCGATCGGAACAGGCTCATGGAGTATTGTTTCAGGGAGCGGAACGGTTACAACTTTAAATTTAGAAACTACAACTATAACTAATATAGGCTTAGGAAATAATATTTTTGCTTGGACAATATTTAGCGGTTGTGGGTCTACAACTTCTACTGTTTCAATATTTGTTGATCAGGTTCCAACAATCGCAGTTGCAGGATCAAATCAAACACTATGTATCAGCAGTCCTTCAACAACATTAAATGGAAATGGTCCCTCTGTTGGAACAGGTGTTTGGTCATTAGCTTCGGGAAGTGGAACCATTACTTCGCCAAACACTGCCGTTACAACAGTAACAAATATTGGTTTAGGAACAAATGTATTTGACTGGACTATTACAAATGGATCATGCGTTCCTTCAGTTTCAAGCATTACAATTACTGTTGATCCCGCACCAACAATTGCAGCAGCCGGATCAAATCAAACAATTTGTATAAGCAGTGCAACAGCATTGATGACTGCAAATAACGCGGCGGTTGGAACAGGCTCATGGAGCGTTGTTTCAGGAAGCGGAACGATCACTACTTTAAATTTAGAGACTACAACTATAACTAATATAGGATTAGGAAATAATATTTTTGCATGGACGATCTTCAGCGGATGCGGGTCTACAACTTCTACTGTTTCAGTATTTGTTGATCAGGCGCCAACAACCGCTGTTGCAAGTACGAACCAAACAATTTGTATTGGCAATCCAACTACAACTATTAACGGCAATGTGCCAACGGTTGGTACTGGAACATGGACGTTGGTTTCAGGAAGTGGAACTATTACATCACCGGGAAGCGCAGTTACAACTATTACAAATTTAGCGATAGGTGACAATGTGTTTGAATGGGCGATCTCTAATGGAGTTTGCGCTCCTTCGGTAGCGAACGTTACAATAACTGTTGACCCGCTTGCAACAATTTCTAACGCAGGCCCTAACCAAACCGTTTGTATTAGCTCGGGAGCAGTTATGGCTGCGAATAATGCAGTTGTTGGAATAGGAACATGGAGTGTTGTTTCAGGAAGCGGAACTTTTGCAAACGTAAATTTAGAAACAACTAATGTTACCGGCTTAGCTTTTGGTAATAACGTTTTTGCCTGGACCATCTCAAGTTCATGCGGTCTATCAACATCTAATGTTACCATAACTGCAGATCAGGCACCAACAACTGCAACAGTAAGTGCTAATCAAACATTATGTATAAACAGTCCTACCGCTACAATTAGCGGCAATGTTCCAACCGTTGGCACAGGAACATGGACGCTTGTTTCCGGTAGCGGAACTATTACTTCGCCGGGAACTGCTGTTACAACTGTAACTAATTTAGGCATTAGTATAAATATATTCGAATGGAGTATTAGTAATGGCGTATGTGCGCCTTCAACAGCACAGGTGCAAATAACAGTTGATCCATTACCAACAACAGCTGCAGCGGGTGTAAATCAAACCGTTTGTGTAAGTAGTGGTGTTACCATGGCTGCTAATACAGCTGCGGTTGGAACGGGTTCATGGAGTGTTGTTTCAGGTAGCGGAACTTTTGCAAATATAAATTTAGAAACAACATCTGTTACCGGTTTAGCGATTGGAACTAACGTATTTGCATGGACGATCTTTAGTAATTGTGGTTCATCAACTTCTAATGTTACAATAACAGTTCAACAGGTTCCAACAACAGCATTAACCAGTGCTGATCAAACAATATGTGTTAGCACGCCAACTGCTTCTATTTTAGGAAACGTTCCGGGCGTTGGAACAGGCACTTGGACACTTATTTCAGGAAGTGGAACACTTGTTTCACCTGGCACTGCTGTTACAACAGTTACAAACTTAGCAGTTGGTATAAATGTATTTGAATGGAGCATCACAAATGGTGTTTGTGCTGTTTCAACGGCGAGTGTTCAAATAACAGTTGATCCTTCGCCAACAACACCATTAGCAGGATCTGATCAAACCATCTGCGCAAGTACTGCGGTTACAATGAATGGGAATGTGCCGGCAATTGGTACAGGTTCATGGACTGTTGTTTCAGGCAGCGGCGTCATAGCAACTACAACTTTAGCTAATACAAGTATAAGCGGCTTAGGTGCGGGAACAAATGATTTTGCATGGACTATCAGTAACAATTGTTCTTCATCAACAGCTACAGTTGCAATAACTATTAACCCGGCATCAAGTATTGCAAATGCAGGAACAAATCAAAACTTCTGTGGTGGAACCACTGCAACATTAAATGGTAACAATCCGGCGGCTGGTACAGGTACATGGTCGGTAGTTGCAGGCGGTGCTTCCGTAACATCTCCAAATGTAAATAACTCTGCGGTTACAGGATTAACTACAGGAACAAATATTTTGGTGTGGACAATTTCTAACGGTTCTTGTCCTGCCACAAATGATACAGTTAAAATAATAATTGATGGAGTGCCAACAATTGCAAATGCGGGTGCAGATCAAAACACCTGTAATAACTTCACAACTTTAAATGCTAATGTTCCTTTAGTTGGCCTTGGTACATGGTTTGTAATTGGCGGTTCGTCTTCTGTTACAACACCTACATTAAATAATTCTGCAGTTACAGGCTTATCTACGCCAACAAATATTTTAGTATGGACAGTTACTAATGGTATATGTCCTGCATCAACAGATACTTTAGTAATAACTGTTTCACCACTGTCTGCTCCTGCATTTGCAGGAAACGATACAACTGTATTTGCTAATCAGGTAACATTAAACGGAAATAATCCTTCTCCGGGAACCGGTCTGTGGACATTAATTACAGGTTCAGGAAATATAATAAGTTCAACAAGTTATAATACGCTTGTAAATTCTCTTTCTCCGGGATTAAATACTTTCCAATGGACAGTAACTGATGGCTGCGGGTCAACAACAGATAATGTTAATATTACATTAGTTGATGTTGAACTGCCAAATGCTATCTCGCCAAATGGCGATGGTAAAAATGATTATTTCGAAATACCATTCATAGGATCTTACAATAAAGTAGAAATTAAAATAATAAACAGGTGGGGTAATTTAGTATACGAAAACGTTAATTATAACAACAACTGGAATGGGTACAACCAATCGGGAAATCCGCTTGCGGAAGATACTTATTTCTATGTTTTAAAATTAGACGACTTAGTAAAAACCGGATATATAACAATTAAACGATGAAAAAATTATATGCCATATTAATTGTGATCATGTTTTCGAATGATTTTTTTGGTCAGCATTCAACGCTTACTTCAAATTATTTGTTAAATATTTTTTCAATTAATCCTGCTTATGCAGGCCAAAGAAGATCATTGGACATGACCTTGTTTTATAGAAAACAATGGTTGGGCGCTACTGGTACACCTCAAACTGCAAGTATACTGGGTAGTATGGAAATAAAACCAAAAAACCTTTCAATAGGATTTCAGTATGATAATGATAATATTGGTTTTACAAACACTTCTGCCATTAAAATTGCGCTTTCTTACAGATTAAAAATAGATAAGAAAAGAAAATTAGCTTTTGGTATTATGCCAGGTTATAGAAAAATGTTTTACGATTATAGAAAGTTAAGAACTACAACACAAGGCGATGGTACTTTTGATATAGATGCACCAACTGTTAATTCTTTCATTTCGAGCGCGGGTGTTTTTTACTACTCTAAAAAAATGTATATAGGTGTTTCATCACCTGAGCTACTAAATTTAAATGGAAATAATCCTTCAGTTGAATTGAATTTAATTGCGGGATATGTTTTTAAATTAAGCAATAGTGTGGTAATGAAACCCTCTTTTCTAATAAGAGAGATTAAAAACTCACCAACACAAATTGATATTAATATTACAACCTATTTTAATGAAGATCTGGGTATTGGCCTGGCATATAGAAATAAAGATGCATTAGTGGCTTATTTTGATTGGGTAATTGATAAGGATAAGAAATTTAAGGTAGGTTATGCTTACGATTATTCTATTGGTACTATCAGAAAATATAATTCGGGATCCCATGAAATTATGTTAAACTATTTTTTCGGTAAACTTTCATACGCACCTTCGCCAAGATTCTTCTAATGATCCTTAAGTCCAGACCTTGGAGTATTTTATTGTGCATGCTTGCGGGAATGAGCATGTTCTCTCAAAAATTTCTTTTTGATTCTGCGACTATTGAAATGAAGGCTTTAAATATTAATACAAAAAAAGAAGCTGAATTCAGTCCTTTTATAATTGGTAAGAATTTTTATTTCACTTCTTCAAAAGAAAGAAAAGTGGGCGTTACGCACATGGAAAAAGAAACGCAACACCAAATGCTTGATATTTATAAAGGTTATCTTGCCGATTCGGTAACTGTAAAAGATGTAAAAGCGCTTACCCGAAAGATCAATAATTCCGTTAACCAGGGCTCTTGTTATTTTGATGAAGCAACTTCGCGTTTATATTATTCGGGAGATGTACCGGCGCAAAGCCATTATAAAAAATATAAGCTTGCTATTTTTTCAAGTGAGTTTAAGGATAATGAATTTAAATATCCAAAAATAGAAATAGTGTTAGCTGATACTTTTTCTGCCGCACACCCAATGCTTTATAAAGGTAAGCTCTATTTTTCGGCCAATCTTGCCGGAGGCAAAGGCGCAACGGATATTTATTATTCTGAGAAAATTGATGATCAATGGGTGAATATTAAAAATTGTTCTTTTATAAATACACCGTACCATGAATATTTTCCTTTTGTAATAAATAATGAGGAGATCTATTTTTCAAGTAATCGTCCCGGTGGTTATGGCAAATTGGATATTTATAAATGCACTGTTGTTGATTCTACATCTTCTATTCAAAACCTTGGTAATCCTGTAAATTCAAAATATGATGATTTTGGAGTTTACATTGATAGTTTGCAGGAAGGTGGTTATTTTTCATCTGACAGAAAAAAAGGACAAGACGATATTTATTATTTTAAACAAACCTGGCCTGTATTTAAAAATTGTAAAGATCCTGTAGTAGAAGATTATTGTTACAACCTTACTGAAGAAAGTACTTTAGATTCTGATTCGCTAAAAGGTTATTACTATCAATGGTCGTTTGGTGATGGTACAACAGAAAAAGGACTTACCGTAAGGCACTGTTTTCCGGGACCGGCAAGTTATTTAATTAATTTAAATATTATTGATTCGGTAACACGCGCTGTGTTTATGAGCCAGGCATCTTTTGATTTGCAAGTTGATTCGATCGTACAATTAAAAATTAATTGTTTAGACACTGTTTTACAAAATAAAAAATTTAATATCAATACTGATTGGACCTATTTACCGGATAATAAAATTACCGGTTATTATTTTGAAATAGATGGAAAGCGTATGCGTGGCAGATCGCATGACCAGGTTTTTGCAGAAAAAGGTCGCCATAAAGTATTGTTAGGAGTTGCTACGTTTAATAATAAAACAAAACAAAAAGAATTGTTGTGTACAACTAAAGATATTATTTGTGTGGATTCAACAACGTGGTTAGCTGTTGAGAAAAGACAAATACAAAAAATAGCAGATCAGTTTGCCTATAAAAAATTTCCGGGCGATTCGGCCTTGTTAACCGATATGAATTACGGCGATGAAGAATTGAAGTTTAATAAAAAAGGATTAAACGGAGCGTTGGTAGCTGAAGCAATTAAAAAAGTAGTAGATGAAAAAATAGCGAGCCGCAATAACAGAAGCGATACTGTAAATAATAATATTGCTGCTAAAAATAAAAATAAGGTCAATGGTAACGATCCAAATAATAATAATGTTAATGCAAATAACACAAACAGTTTAACGGCTACAAATGTAAATCCTGCAGATAGTGCTTATAAAGGAACTGTTGGTACAAAATACATTAAGCCTATAATGGATACATTAATGAATTTAAAGGACAACGACGACGTAACTTTTAAAGTGCATTTGGGTACCAGTAAAACAGTAAAAGACACAACTATTTTAAATAAAAAAGGAATTACAGGAATTACAGAAAATAAAGTAGGTGATGAATACCATTATACTTATGGCGATGAGAAAAAAATAAAAGATATTGAGAAGTATTACGATAAAACAATTAAAGCAGGCATTGAAAATGCGGTTGTGGTTGGCTATAAAAATGATTCTATTTTAGGCTCACAAAAAAAATATATTAAAAGCGTTGATTTTGATAAAGTAAAAACAAAAGAGGATAGTGCGCGTATTGCAAAAAATATAGTGGGTAAAAATTCACTTCAAAATAATCTTGACAATTTAACTTCTTTGCAATTAAGGACAAAAGCGAATTCATTGATCAATTCCGCAAGTGAAAAAGACAATATTATCTCACAGCTAAATAAGACAGCAGAAACGAAATCAGGTGCAGAAAAAGACAGTTTACTTGCAGAAGCCGGATTGTTAGATAAGAAAGCGCAAAAACAAAAATTGGAAGCATCCTCTTTAAATCAAAAAGCAAATTCATTAGACTACAATAACAACAATAACTCTATAAAAGAACTTTTAACAAAATTAAAAAAAGACAATCCTGCCATGGTTCCGGCTCTGGTAGAAAAGAATGTGACTATCAGCGCACTAAAAGCTGAGACCGAGAAACTAAAAGAAGAAGCTAAGCTGATCACAAATAATATGTATAAGATAGCGGCACTTAATAAAATTGAAGAAAAAGAAGCTGAAATATTATTAAAGCAGGATCAGCTTATTTCTGAACTTAAGCAACAATATCCTGACCACATTGTGAGCTCTAATTCAAATAATAATAACATAAAAAGCTCAAACAATAATAATTCTAATAGTAATAACGCTTCTAATTCTTCAAATACCAATAATACTTCAGGAGATACTTCGAATAATAATACTTCTGTTACAAATAATAACTCCAGTGAAAATAAAAACAACAATTCTTCAAATACAAACAATAATTCATCAGCAAAAAGCAATAATACTAATAATTCTAACTCAAAAGCCGGGAATGACAATGGGTTTGATGAATATGGCTTTATTCCAAAAACAGATATTCAAAAAACCAATATGGAATTTTTAGAAGATTTTGGTGATCTTGAAGTAGAAGACCTTGAGTTTAAAGTGCAGGTTGGCGTTTATAAAAAACGGAAGACCTATGATTTTCCAAGACTAAAAAATAAAGGTCTGGGCAATGTGGATAATGAAACGCTTAAAGACGGAAGCACGCGTATGACCATGGGCGGCTCTTATAAAACGCTTCGTCAGGCGTTTAGGCATAATGGAAAAATTGTAAAGGCAGGGCAAGGCGATGCCTTTGTATCTGTATATTATAAGGGAAAAAGAATTGGCATCGAAAATCTTAGAAAAAAAGGCGTACTTGTTAAAACGCAGGTTGTAACCGACTCGGTTTCTAAAACCAAGCTAACCATCAATTCTTCAAAGCTTACAGAATATGAGCAAATAGATACTTATAAGGAACCTGAGTACGAAATACCAAGCAAAACCAAAGTGAAAGAAGAGGTTGTAAATAACGTTGAAACACCTACAAATACAGAGGCTGAAGAAGAATTTGTGTTCGCTCCAAGAACAAATATTCAAAAAAAGACGATGTTTTATGCCGAGAAATACGGCAATATAGCTGTTGAAGGACTTGAGTTTAGAGTGCAAATTGCCATTTTTAAGTACAGAAACAGTTATTCTTTTCCAAAACTAAAAGCCTTGGGGAAAATTGAGACAGAAGCAGCAGAAGAAGGAGGTACAAGAATGACCATTGGTGGTGTGTTTAAAACCCTTAACGAGGCATTTGAATTCAACAAAAAAGTAGTAAAGGCGGGGCAAACAGACGCTTTTGTGGCCGTATATTACCAGGGAAACCGTATTTATATTGAAAATCTTGAGCGTAGAGGAATATTCAGCTCAAATATTAAGGTGGATAAAGACGAGTAAATTCGACTAATATACCGTCTTACGGGTACGAAGAAATGCTAAAAAATATTTTTTTTATTTAGTAATTTACGTTTCTTTGTTAAAGCTAAATCTACCCCGTTTATGAAACTGTTTTTTAACATTTTAGTGTTTGCGTTTATATTTAATATTACCGCACCTGCACAGGTTATGCCCTCTCCTGATGAGAACATTCCTTTCCTTGTAACATTCAGTAAATCGTCTGATAAAACATGGGGTGATGATGATAATGTTCAGATCTATTTTTTCTCTATCCCGCAGGATAATAAAACACCGTTTTATATCCGCATTTTTGATGCAGATAATGGGGGTAAATATGATGAGAACAGAAACGGTTTTAATTCAAAAACAAAATTTAGTTTATACGGCGGTAAAGGTGCTCATAGCAACCCAGCTTCAAAAGAAAAAGATCCAAAAGGTAATTACAACAGTGGTATCATGTTAAACACAAAAACATTTGGCGAAGATGCGGCTAACGATGATAAGTGGTTTAATTTTGGCCCTATTAACCCAACAGAAGGCGAATTGCAACCGGAAATGGGTTATGTTTTTAAATTAGTTGTTGAAGGTGCCGATGGAGATGATGGTAATTTATACAGGTTAAGTCTTTCAAGCTCAAAAGATGATAATATAAAAGTAGAAGGTGGAAATATTTTAACGTACGAATATTGTTTCAGAACTTCAGATAACGCCGGCTCGGTTTCACACTTGTATCCATTCGTTACAAAAGGAATTATTTCGGTTACTATTGATGTATTTGATTACGATGATGAAGGATTGATCAGAATTATTTCTGTTTCTAAAAAAGGAGAGAATACAAAATTAGAAAAAGCAGAAAACCGTGAGATCTCAAAACATACTATTGTTGATGATGAGATCAATACCTCTTTAGATGTACAGTTCATAAAAAACAAATCCTCTAAAAATAATAACATTACGGTTTCTATTACCAATCAGGTTGGCGAATCGCTCGCCTTTTACACCGTACCAATTGGTGGTGTGCCCAAGTATAAATATAAAATTAAGGTCTCTAAATAATTAAGAATAATTTTATTATATCCGAAAAAAATAAAAAAGTAAATTCTTTTTTTAGTTCAATGATCTTTGAATTAAAGGCGCCCAGTTATAAAACAGTTCCATTCAATAAAAAAAGAATAGTTGTTTTATTTATTTTTTTGTGTTCATTAAAAAATTTCTCGCAGGTTTATTCATTCAAAACCTTTTCTGAAGATGATGGGCTTTCACAATCTTTTATTTACGACATATGCCAGGATAGCAGAGGTTTTTTGACAATTGCAACTGGTGATGGTTTATCTTCTTACGGTGGATATAATTTTAAAGTTTTTAAAACAAATAGTGACCTTGCAGAAATTGGGATCTCTACTTTGTACAAAGACAGTAAAAATAAGATCTGGCTTGGCCATTTTGAAGGCGGTGTAAGTTATGTAATGCCATCAGGAAGAATTGGTAAAGTAAATTTTAAAGAGCCTTTAAGCGCAAAGCTTATACAGATCCTCGAAATAAGCCCGAACAATTATGTGTTCCTGAAAAAAAATACAGGTCTTGTTCTTTACAACGCTTTAAACGGCGCAGTAGAAAATATACAGGATGAAAATTTTATGGAAACCAATTCCATTATAATAAATAAAGATGAATTGCTTTTATTAAAACCAGACGGTGTATACTCTATCAAGATAAAAAATTTATTAGCGAAAAGTTATAAAACAGAAAAGATTCGCGAATTAAAGGACGGCGCTTTTATACAACACAATACTGCAAAGGATAATATATTAATTGCAGATAATACAATTGGATTATTAATTTTTAAAGCCGACGATAAGCTCACGCCGGTTGATACATTTAAATTAGCAAGGGCGAATAGTTCAACATTCACAAAAATAATTTCTGACAGGTTTTCAAACATTTATATAGCCACCACAGATGACGGTTTCTTTAAAATAAATCCGTATTCAATTACACGATCAATAAGAAATTATACAGTAAAAAATGGTTTAACTTCTAATGCCATTCAAAGTTTATTTATTGACAGGGAAGATAATTTATGGGTGGGCACTTATGGTTTTGGTTTGCAACAATTAAATAATGAAATGTACAGTTATCGTTTTATTAAGGATGATGAAGGCCAGCGTTTGCCAATAAGCTCAATCGCCCGGGTAAATGGAAAAACTGCAGTTGCAACAGCCAAGGGTATGGGCTATATCAACGAAGATAAAGTTGACTTTGCTAAAAACCCTCAATTGGCAAATAAAAAATTTAAAACATTAATGCTTTATAAGACCAATTTTATTTTTTCTACAATAGATGGCGAGCTTTTTAGAAGTGATACGTTATTTAATAACTTAGTTAAGATACCCTTGTATACAACTAACCAAAAATTAGTAATTAACTCATTAAACTCAAACGATAAAAATATTTTTGCCTGTACATCTGCAGGTTTATATGTTATAGATCCGGATAATTTTACTACAGAGGTTTTAAATACCGAAACCGGTTTAATGCACAACAATGTGAAATTTATTTTTATTGATTCTAAAAAACACATGTGGGTGTGTTCGCAGGGCTCATTAATTTATTATGTGGATAATTTGAAAGACGTTAAAATGTTTGATAACGTTCAGGGATTAAAGAACTTTAATGTTCAAACAGTATGCGAGGATAAGAATAAGAATATCTGGATCTCTTCATTAGGCGACGGTGTATTTAAATTTAACGGCCGCAAGTTCGATAATTTTACTGTAGCAGATGGTTTAAAATCCGCTTACAGTTATGGCATTGTTGCAGATTATAAGAACGGTTTATGGGTGGCGCATGCAAATGCCATCTCTTATAAGAATAATAACAAGAAAAATTTTAACCGCATTGGTGGTAACTCAGATCTGTTACAAAATAATTTTATTGAAAATTCTATGTTTTATGATAAGTCGGAGAATGAAATATTTTTTGGAACTACTGATGGTATTGTAAGAATTAATACATCAAAACAACGCTTTAATGAGGTTGAACCGATATTGAATATCTTAAACATTTCTATAAATGGAGATAGGGTAGAAAGTTTAAAAGATACAGTTTTAACTTACAACGCTTATGATTTTGCTTTCGATTTTATTGGTGTTTCCCTTTCAGAACCTGTTAATGTAAAATATCGTTATAAGCTTAAGCTGGAAGGTGATGAGGATAATTGGGAGATAATAAACAGCGATGCACGAAGATTAACATTTCCAAAACTAAAGAACGGTGATTATACTTTTATGATCTACGCTGCGAATAACGATGGCTTGTGGAATTCAAATCCTGTTGAGTATAAGTTTAGAATTGATAAACCTTTTTGGCAAAAATGGTGGTTCATTATTACAAGTGTTTGTGGTTTTAGTTTATTTGTATTTATTGGTATTAAATGGAGAACAAAAAAATTAATTGATAATCAAAAAGAATTAGAGCATAAGATTCATTTGCAAACTATTGAGATAAGAAGTGAGAAAGAACACATCTCTAAAATTGCAGAAGAATTAAAAGTAGTGCATGAAGATCTTAGGGATAGTATCAATTATGCGAAGAATATTCAAAGCAGTATTATTCCGCAATTAGATCAGATGTTGGGGCCAGTGAGTGTATTCGAACACTTTCAACCAAAAGATGTGGTAGGTGGCGATTTTTACGGTTACTATCTTTTACCAGATAATAATAAAGTTGTTTTTCTTGCCGATTGTACTGGCCATGGTGTACCGGGCGGATTCTTAACAGTAATTGCAAAAGCTTTATTAGATAAGATCATTATTGAAATGAAGATCTATCAGCCTAAAGAAATTATTTATAAATTAAATAGTGAGTTCAGATTATTTTTTGGTGGAAATAATTCTTCTGATGAAAATGTACGGTACGAAGGCTTGGTTATTTCGTTATGTCATATTAATTATAAAACCAAACTTGTTGAGATCTGCGTTGCGGGAAATCCATTTTATTATTCTACCAATGAACTGGATGTGGTGAGCTTTAAAGGCAGTCGCAGCTCTGTTGGGTATGAAGAGAATATGGGTGAATTAAATCTATTAACATTACCCATCGAAACAGGTTTAAGATTATACATGTTCTCTGATGGTTTACAGGATCAGTTTGGCGGTAACGACGCTAAGCGTTTTTCTTCTAAAAAAGTTGCCGGTGCTCTAAACAAATCTAAGTTGTTATCTGTTAAAGAACAAGGCTATCTTGTTTTATCTGAATGGAACGAATGGAAACGTGCCGCAGAACAGGTGGACGATGTGTCTTTAATAATTATGAATTTTGATTAGATAAAAAGTATATGGCTATCATAAACTCAATAGCAAGTTGGCTTATGAAAAAACGTATGCACCAGATAGAGTTGTTTATCAAATATCCTATTGATGTACAATCTGAATGGATGACCTCTTTGTTGCATAACGGTGCAAATACCGAATACGGTAAAGCCAATAAATTTTCAGAAATAAAAAACTACAGCCAGTTTAAAGACCAAATTCCTGTTAACGATTACGAATCTTTAAAACCCTTAATTGACCGAACACGCAGAGGAGAACAAAACCTTATCTGGAATTCGGATATTAAATGGTTTGCAAAAAGCAGTGGTACTACTGATAAAAGTAAATTTTTACCGGTAAGTAAGGAAAGCCTGGATGGCTGCCATTACAATGCCGGAAGGGATATGATCACGCTGCATTGTTATAACAATCCCGAAACACAATTATTTACAGGAAAAAATCTTGCACTTGGCGGAAGCTTTAAAGAAGATATTTTTGGAGATTACCATTCTTTTCATGGTGATGTTAGCGCTATCATTATTCAAAATTTACCTGCCTGGGCCGATTTTTTCAGGGCGCCTGATATAAGTATTGCTTTAATGGATGAGTGGGAAAGTAAATTGGAGAAAATGGCGCTGAGCATGATGGATGAGAATGTAGCAAGTTTAGCAGGTGTACCAAGCTGGATGATGGTTTTATTAAAGCGTATCCTCGAAAAAAAAGGCGCGAAGACAATACATGAGGTCTGGCCAAATTTAGAAGTGTATTTTCACGGCGGTGTAAGCTTTGAGCCGTATAAAGATCAATTCATAAAATTATTCGGTAACGATAAAGTAAATTTTCTTCAACTATATAACGCGTCAGAAGGTTTTTTTGGGATACAGGATCAGTTAAAAAGTGATGAGCTTTTATTGATGTTGGATTATGGAATTTTTTATGAATTTGTTGAGCTGAACGATTGGCAGAATAATAATTTTAACCGCGTTATAAATTTAGAAGATGTAAAAGTGGGTGTAGATTATGCGATCATAATTACTACAAATGCCGGCCTTTGGCGCTACCAGCTGGGTGATGTGATACGTTTTACAACCACCAATCCATACCGTTTTAAAATTTCAGGCAGAACAAAACAACATATTAATGTTTTTGGCGAAGAGTTGATGGTTCATAATACAGAAAAAGCAATTGCAATGGCTTGCGAAAAAACTTACGCCCTTGTGCGTGATTATACTGTGGCACCTGTTTTTATGAACGAGAATTCAGGCGCGCACGAATGGCTTATTGAATTTGAAAAGGAACCCAACAATTTTGAGTTCTTTATTGCGTTATTAGATGAGTCGTTAAAAAAACAGAACAGTGATTACGAAGCCAAACGTTATAATAACTTTGTGTTACATTTTCCTGAAGTTAAAAAAATGCCTAAGGATACATTTTACAAATGGTTAAAGGCAAATAATAAACTGGGCGGACAATACAAAGTGCCGCGTTTAAGTAATAACAGAACTATTCTTGAGGAAATAAAAAAAATAAATGAATAAGAAAAGTAAATATTTAAAATCGCTGTTTTTTTTAATTGCGGTATGTTTTTCTTTCTCATTTATTCAAAACGATCAGCCAACCCGATTGATTATAAATACAAAATTAAACTATTTCTCTGCTGATAATATCGGTAACGTGTATACAGTTAAAGAAGATGAATTAATAAAATTCTTAGTTAGCGGAAAACTTTTTGCGCGTTACAGTAATTTAAAATTAGGAAGTATAACTTCTATTGATGTTACCAATCCTTTAAAATTGCTATTGTACTATCGCGATTTTCAACAAATAATTTTTTTAGATAACCAGTTAACTGCAAACAGCGAGCCTATTTCGTTAGAAGCATTAGGCTACGAACAAACCGATCTGGTATGTGCCGGAGCTAATAACAGCTTCTGGATCTATAATAAACAAAACAATGAATTGATACGTTTTGATGAGACGTCAAAGAAAATAGCTTCTACTGGAAATTTAAAACAAATATTACAGGTTGATCTTAAACCAAATTACATGAAAGAACACAACGGTTATTTGTTTTTAAATTCGCCCGAAACCGGTATTTATGTATTTGATATTTTTGGCACTTTCAGCAAAGTAATTTCTTTAAAAAATCTTAAACAATTTGAGGTAAGTGAAGATATAATCTATTACCAAAAGGATAGCATGTATTGCAGTTACAATTATAAATTGTTTGAAGAAGCCTGTAAAAGCTTGCCTAACCCGCTCAGTACCATAGATGTTAAATATACAAACGGCAAGATCTATCTTGGCTTTAAAGACTCGCTGGTAATGCAGGATTTTAAGTAGTTTAAAACACTATTTAACATTTATAGCTTCCTAAAAAACCCCTGCTTTACTATATTTGTGTAACACTTGGCTGTTTTTATGTTATTACATAAAGTTTATGGAAATAAGCAAAAAAAGCATCTCAATTTAAATGCAGGACTCAAATAACATACTTATTCAAAAACTCGATGAGTTTATCCGTCGTTATTATAAAAATCAATTAATAAAAGGTGTTCTGTATTCAAGCGGCATTTTATTAACGGCTTTTTTATCAGTTACTTTTTTAGAATATTTTGGTGAATTTAATTCTGCAATCCGCGGTGTTTTATTTTTTAGCTTTTTAGCCTCTACACTTTTTGTATTGTCAAAATACATTGCTATTCCATTGCTTAAATTAAATAAAATAGGTAAAGTAATTTCGTACGACCAGGCAGCAAATATTATTGGCAACCATTTTACAAATGTTCAGGATAAATTATTAAATGTATTACAGCTTCAAAACAATAAATTTTTAACAGGCTCTGATGAATTGCTTGTTGCAAGTATCAATCAAAAGATAAATGAATTAAAGCCTGTTCCGTTTACAACCGCTGTTAATATTAACGAAAATAAAAAATATTTAAAATACGTTTTACCACTTTTACTTTTAACCACAACTATTTTTATTATCTGGCCCCAGGTAATTACAAAAAGCACAACACGTTTAATGCATTACCAAACCTATTACGAAAAGGAAATGCCTTTTCAGTTCACTATTCAAAATAAAAATTTGCAGGCTTTGCAAACGCAGGATTATGATCTTGAAGTAAAAGTTGCAGGCGCAGAATTGCCAAACGAAGTTTTTATAAGCATTAACGGTATTGAGTATAAATTAGAGAAAGGGAGTAATACATTGTTTAAATATACTTTTTCTAATTTACAATCTAACACCACGTTTCAGTTAGGTGCCGCCGGCTTTGTATCAAAAGAGTATGAATTAAAAGTGTTGCCAAAGCCAACACTCATGCAATTCAACCTACAGTTAATTTACCCCGCTTATCTTAATAAACCAAACGAAAATATTTCAAACACCGGTGATCTGCAAATTCCGCAAGGCACAAAAGTTAATTGGGTGTTCAATACAAAAAATACGGATCAGCTGCAGGTAAGATTTAGCGATAGTTTAGCATCCCCTCAACGTAATAACGAAAACCAATTTCAATTTTCACGTAAATTCATTCAAAGCAATAATTATACTATTAAAGCAATTAACCAATTTGTTTTAACAGCGGCCGACTCGGTTAATTATAGTATTAACGTTGTGCCCGATCAATATCCCACAATTGATGTAAATGAAAAGCTCGACTCTTTAAATCCAAAAAATATTTATTTCAGCGGACAAATAAAAGACGATTATGGCTTTAACCGTTTAAATTTTCACTATAAAAAATCAGGAACCGATAGCAGCGGAAAGGCAACCGAAACGAACGGAAGCTTTCCAATTACTGTAAATAAAATACAGGTAGCACAACCTTATTTTTACTTTTTAGATGCTGCACAGTTTAATCTCCAGCCTGGAGATAAAATTGAATATTATTTTGAAGTGTTTGATAACGATGGTGTAAATGGGGCTAAATCTGCCAAAACACAGCTAATGGTATTTAAAGCGCCAACCAAAGATGAAATAAACGAAAACACTGAAAAAAATAATGCAGAAATAAAACAGGACCTTGAAGAAAGTATTAAAAAAGCAAAACAGCTCCAAAAAGAAGTAAATGAATTATCTAAAAAAATAAATGATAAAAAACAATTAGGTTATGAAGAGAAAAAGAAGCTGGAAGACGTTTTAAAGAAACAACAAGAGCTTCAAAATAAAATTGAAGAATTAAAACAGGAAAATCAGTTAAATAATAAACAACAAAACGAGTTCTCGCAAACCGATGAATCCATCATGGAAAAACAAAAACAATTAGAGCAATTGTTTGAAAATGTGATGACGCCTGAAATGAAAAAATTATTTGACGAACTTAATAAAATGCTGGAGAAATTGGATAAAAATGAAGTTCAGCAAAAACTGGAAGAATTAAAGCTCTCAAATAAAGATATTGAAAAAGAGCTGGATCGTAACCTCGAAGCCTTTAAGCAGCTTGAGGTAGAGAAGAAAATGCAGGATGCTATTGATAAGCTGGATGAGCTGAAGAGCAAGGAAGACGAGCTGAATAAAGAAACGGAAAATAAAAAATCAGACGAAAAGAAAGCGGATGACAAGAATTCAGACAAGAATAAAGACGATAAGAATCAAGATAAGAACGATAAAAATAATAAGGACGATAACAAAAAAACCGATCCGAAAGAATTAGAAAAAAAGCAAGACGATATTGCTAAACAATTTGAAGACCTTAAAAAAGACCTGAAGGAACTTGAGCAAAAAAATAAAGAGCTTGAAGAGCCAAACGCGTTGCCTAAAAATGAAGAAAAGCAAAACGAGATAAGCAAGGATATGAAAAATAGTTCAGAACAGCTGAACAAGAATAACAAAAAAGACGCCGGCAAATCTCAAAAAAGCGCAAGCGAAAAAATGCAGGAGATGAAAGAAGAGATGGAAAATTCTATGGAGTCGGCCGAGAAAGAGCAGGCAGAAGAAAATGCAGAAGCTCTGCGGCAGATCTTAGAAAATTTAGTGAATTTATCTTTTGCGCAGGAAGAACTTATAAAAAAATTGCCAAAAACCCGCATTGATAATCCACAATATGTAGATATTCCAAAACAACAAAATAAATTAAAAGACGATAGTAAAATTATTGAAGATAGTTTGCTGGCATTAAGCAAACGCGCGCCGCAAATAAGCGCAGTTGTTAATCGCGAAATAAGCGCCATTAATTTAAATATGAATAAAACAGTGCAGGCCCTTGCTGATAGAAATACCGGCGAAGGAACCATGCGTATGCAAACTACAATGACCTCTGTTAATAATTTGGCCCTGTTATTAAATGAAGCGTTGGAACAAATGCAAAAGCAGATGAAACAACAGCAGCAACAAAAAGGTAGTAGCGGTAAATGTAAAAAACCAGGGTCGGGCAAAGGTGCAAAACCATCTGATAAGCCAAGCATGCAAAGCATGAAAAAATTGCAGGAGCAATTGAACGAGCAATTAAAGCAAATGAAGGAGGCCATGGAAAAAGGCCAAAAACCGGGGCAGAAGCCAGGTCAGGGCCAGGGGCAAAATTCAAATGGCTTGCAAATGCCCGGAAATAGCGAACAATTGGCAAAAATGGCCGCACAGCAAGAAGCGTTGAGGCGCCAAATGCAGCAAATGATGGATAAATTGAAAAATAAAGGCAAAAATCCGGGTGGAGATATTGCCGATATGATGGAACAAACCGAAAAAGACCTTGTTAATAAAAAAATTACTAACGAAACCATGAAACGCCAGCAAGATATTTTGAGCAAACTGCTTGAAAGTGAGAAGGCTGAGAGGGAAAGAGAGCAGGATGAGCAGAGGAAAAGTAATGAAGCAAAAAATCAGGTTTTAAGCAACCCTAGCCAGTTTTTAGAGTATAAAAGAATGAAAGAAAAAGA
>JACDED010000065.1 GCA_013816615.1 Bacteroidota bacterium | reverse complement strand
CTTTTTTAAGTTGTCGTTCTAAATTTTTTTCTAATACCGTTCGGGTTAATTTTGATTTTCTTGCCATAATTGATACAAATATAACAAATATTTGTATATTATAGAACACTAATTAGTATCAGTTCCCCGTTAAAAATAATTGTTATTATATTTTTAATTTTAAAGCATAAAAAAAGCGGATCAAAATTGATCCGCTTTTTTTATGAGTTGAGAGGTAATAAATTATTCTTTATTATTATGTAAAATACTTCTCTTTCTACTATAAATAAAGTATATAATTAAACCAAAAGCCATCCACACTCCAGCTGAAGCAAGAGTAAACAGATCAAGAGCAACTATCATAAATGTACAAACTAACATTCCTAAAATAGGTACTAATGGAACAAGTGGTGTTTTAAAAGGTCTTGGAATTTCTGGATTTTTCTTTCTCATAATAAGAATTCCCAAACAAACTATTACGAATGCAAATAACGTTCCGAATGAAGTTAAATCTCCCGCAACGCTTCCGGGAATAAATCCGGCAAAAATTCCTACAAAAACAAATAAAATCATATTTGATTTATATGGTGTTTGAAATTTTGGATGAAGATGAGAAAAAACACTTGGTAATAAACCGTCTTTTGACATTGAATAAAAAACGCGGGATTGTCCCATTAACATTACTAATATCACAGAAGAGAATCCTGCTAAAATTGCAATGGTAACACTTGTACCTAACCATTCATATCCAATCATATATTTTTGAATAGCATAAGAAACAGAAGCTTCTTTACCTGCAGCGCCAAATTCGCTCCAATTAGCAACACCTGTCAATACATATGAAAATAAAACATAAAGAATTGTACATACGACTAAAGAACCTAATATTCCAATAGGCATATCTCTTTTAGGATTTTTTGCTTCCTGAGCTGCTGTTGATACAGCGTCAAAACCAATAAAAGCAAAAAACACAACCGCAGCGCCACCTAAAACACCGCCGTAACCCCAGGTAAAAAAGCCTTCATGTCCAATTGTTCCTTCAGGAATTAAATATGGTGTATGATTTTCCGGATTTATAAATTTCCATCCAATAGCAATAAATATTAATACAATAGCCAGCTTAACAAAAACAATTATACCATTTACAAATGCAGATTCTTTCGTTCCTTTAATTAATAAAAGTGATAAAACCAAAAGAATACCTAATGCAGGTAAATTAACAAAACCTGAATAAATATTTACGTTTGTTTTTAAAGTTTCAGTTAACGAGTCATATTGACCATCTGAAAGTATTAAAACACCGTTTTTTGCAGTTTTAGCAAGTTCCTCAGGGAATAACGTGACAGCATCGCCCATTACTTTATAGGCGTGCTCGAAAGGAGAATGGCACCATTCGTATGGTATCTTCCCTCCTAAAAGATTATTTAAATATTCACTCCAGGCAATTGAAACTGTTGCAGCTCCCAAAGCATATTCCATAATTAACGACCAACCTATTATCCACGCAACCACTTCGCCCATGGTTGTGTAAGCGTATGTATATGCACTACCTGCAATCGGTATCATAGCAGCAAATTCAGCATAACATAATCCCGCAAAGGCGCATCCAACGGCCGCTACAACGAACGACATGGTTACACCAGATCCTGCATTATCAGCAGCCGCAGCCGCTGTTCTTACGAATAAACCGGCACCAATGATTGCTCCAATACCTAGAGCCACTAAAGACCAGGTTCCTAAAGTTTTTTTTAATCCCCCTTCTCCTGAGGCAGCATCCGCTAAAAGTTTACTAAGAGACTTTTTTCTAAATATTTCTGACATATACTTTCTAGATTTTTATAATTAATCCAAATTAACAAAATTCTTCCTAAATATACAAAACATATGTTTGTCTACAATTTTATATCATTTAACAAAAAATGAAACGCTATAAAGCAATTTTCTTGCTTTTTCTATATACCTTTGATATATCAACTCACTTAAAAAATATTTATTCGGATTGGTTGTAACAGCATACGTTATTTCTGCTGTTGGCATTCCTGTATTTTTACATTATTGTGGTGGTGAGCTTGAGAAGATCAATTACGTTATGAAAAGTACCAGCTGTTGCGGTGGTGAAGAAGACGATTCTGAACCAATGGATGACGGTTGTTGTAAAGATGAAAACATGGTTATTAAAAATAATCCTGATTTTACTTTAAAACAAAATAACACTTTAGATCTTGTAAAAACATTTTGCGACCTTTTTTATTTAGACCTTCCTTTTTCTGATAACCCATTTATTACTCAACGTTACCTTAATTTAGCTTCTATCGAAGCTCCTCCCCCAAAGCTTCAAAACACTTTGCTTATTTCCTCTTCTGTGCTTAGAATTTAATTGTTGGTCCGAAAATTATTTCGGGAATTTTTCTATTTCAAAAAAATTAAAGCCAACTATTAAAAAAATTTAATCATGAGAACAATAATAATATTCCTATCCTTATTTATAGCATTAACTACAAATGCCCAGGATAAAAGCGTAAAAACAGCAACCATTGCTGTTAAAGGTAATTGCGAAGAATGCAAAGCGCGTATTGAGAATGCAGCCGATATTAAAGGCGTTAAATTTGCTGTTTGGGATGAAGTTGCACAAGCTGTTACCGTAACCTATAAAACAGATAAGGTTACTTTAGAACAAATTGAAAAAGCCATTGCTGCCAGCGGCCATGATGTGGGGGCATTAAAAGGCAACGATGCTAAATACAATAAACTTCCTGAGTGCTGTAAGTACCGCGATAAAAAATGTGAGCTTCCAAAAAAGTAACACATGAAGATCAGGTATTTACTTGCTTTATTATGCATTGTAAATATAACATGCATTAAAGCGCAGATAAAAGGCAAGGTGGTTGAGATCGGGCAAAAGAACGACACCACTGTTGTGCCGGGTGTTACCTTAGTTTGGGATAAAACTTCTATTGCTGCAACTACGGATAAGAACGGTGATTTTAATATTAAATCCTCTTCTGAAAGCAATAAGCTTATTATTAAAGCTATTGGTTACAAAAGCGATACGATTGTTGTTACCGCTGTAAATAAATTTTTGCTACTCGTTTTAAAGAACGGACTCGATTTGCAGGAAATAGAAATTGTTTATTACAGCAACGGAACCGAGATCTCTTATTTAAATCCAATAAAGACAGAAATTTTAACGGAACGTTCATTAATGAAAGCCGCCTGCTGTAATCTTTCTGAGAGTTTTGAAACCAACCCGAGTATTGACGTAAATTTTGCAGATGCTGTTAGCGGAACAAAACAAATTCAAATGCTTGGCCTATCGGGACAGTACGCCCAAATTACAAAAGAGAACATGCCTTATATGCGTGGTCTTGCCGGAAATTATGGCCTAACATTTATTCCCGGCACCTGGATACAATCTATACAACTAAGTAAAGGCGCAGGATCTGTAGTTAACGGTTACGAGAGCTTTACAGGACAAATAAATACTGAGCTTCAAAATCCTGAACACTCTGATAAATTAAATTTTAATGCTTATGGAAATGAAAATGGCCGTAATGAATACAATTTAAATTTAGCACGAAGGATAAATGAAAAATTTGCAGTTGGCATTTTAAGTCATGCCAGCTTTAATCCACTGGCACAAGACCTCAACAAAGATGGCTTTGCAGATATTCCAACCGGTAAGCAATATAACTTCATGAACAAATATGCATACAATTCAGGTAAAGGTTTTGAAGCACAGTTTGGAGGCTCGTATATGAAAGACACACGTGATGGCGGGCAATTTAAAGAAACGGTTAAAAATTATAGCGATACAATTCCTTTATACAAAATTGGAATTGATAACGAAAGATGGGAAGTGTATAGTAAAACAGGTTTTGTGTTTGCTAAAAAACCAGGAACCAGCATGGGTTTGCAGCTTTCTTATTTAAATCACGATCAAATTAATTTTTACGGAAACTATATATATACCGGCGCACAAAAAACATTTTATGCCAACTATATTTTCCAGGGAATTTTAAGAACAACAAGCAACACATATAAAGTGGGTGCAAGTTTTTTAAATGATGATGTTAATGAAACTTTCCGTTTATTTAAATACAAACGTATAGAACAAGTTGCCGGAACATTTTTAGAATTTGCGCATAACAGTGGCGAAAAATTTAATATGATAGCAGGCATTCGCGCAGATTATCATAATTATTACGGTTTGTTCTTTACACCACGTTTACATTTACGCTATGCATTTACACACAGCTCGGTGCTGCGTTTTAGTGGCGGCAAGGCTTTGCGCACTGCTAATATTTTTGCAGATAACTCTTACTTAATGGCCTCATCAAGAGATTGGGTGGTGGAAAGCGCAGATCTTGCTTTGCCTTATGGATTAAAACCTGAAATTGGTTACAATTACGGCCTGAACTTTACTCAAAGATTCAAGGTCAATTATCGCGATGCATACGTTACGTTGGATGTTTACAGAACTGATTTTACAGACCAGGTAGTTGTGGATGTTGATAACAATACTCAACAGGTATTGATCTACAATTTAAAAGGCCCTTCCTACTCTAACACCATGCAGTTTGAATTTAATATGGAACCAAAAAAGCGTTTCTTTTTAAAAACTGCGTACCGTTATGTAGACACCAAAGTAAATTACAAACAAGGTTTATTTCAAAAACCAATGGTAGCAATGCACAGGGCCTTTATTAATTTAGCTTACGAAACAAAGAACAATCATTGGCAATTTGATCTTACCACTCAATACAATGGAACAAAACGTTTACCTAAAACAGATAGTAATCCCTTAGATTATCAAAGAGCAAACTATTCGCCTGAGTTCTTTAATTTAATGGGACAAATTACTTATCTCACAAAAATTAAACGTGCTGACTTTAATATTTATTTAGGTGTAGAGAATGCTTTGGATTATAAGCAAACAAACCAGATCGTATCAAGCGATATGCCTTTTAATAAATATTTTGATGCAAGTATGGTTTGGGGTCCGATATACGGAAGAATGTTGTATTTAGGATTGAGATATAAGATCAAGTAATACGAGATAACAGTAAAATTAAACCACATAGACACATAGGAAAAAGATCTATTCTAACCACCTAAAGGTTCACATGATTTTTTCGCAAGGCGAAAAAAAACCTATGTTTTACTTTTAAATTTTCAGGAATTCCTCCTCCGCCCTTCGGGCACCTCCTCCAAAAGGAGGATAAGCTATGTTTCTATGTGGTTAAAAAAGGAAAGACTTACAAATGCAATCCCACCAAAACAATCGGGCCAACAAACATCAGGATGTAAAACAGCACAATTAATATACGCTTAAAAACATTCAGATCGAATTTTAAGTTGACTTGTAGTACAGCCGAAATGTGTTGAACCAATAAAGGCTCAGCAATAGTATATTCATATCGTCCGGGCAAAACACCAACATATTTTTTTGGAAAAGACATGATCAAACAATCCCGGATCAACCAATAATCTTTATCTGCAAGATTCTCATAATCTGTATGGTAATTAATTTTTTCGAGACGTAAATAATCACGGATCTTTTGATGCTTTGTTTCATTGTAAATTTCCAAACCAATTAAAACCGGAACAATGATCATTATAAAACTTTGAAAGAAAAGAAATAAAGCAATAAGGCAAATAATTGAGATCACACCAAATACCAAACGGATAATGTGATTCTCTTTAAAGAACAAGGTTTCAATTAAACGACCACCATCTAATGGAAAAAACGGCAAACAATTTAAAAGGTTAATGATCAGAAAAGAATTTGCCAGCATTTTTAATGTATCGTTTTGAATATCGCGGTTCAGCCAAAATAAAATACAACCAATAATAATTCCAGGTACGGGGCCCGCTAAAATTATAATACTTAATTGAGCCTGCGATACCTGTTGTTTTTTACCGGTAGTAAATGCACCAAGCAAAGGAATAATAAATATTTTTACATTACTGTAATTAAATAATTTCATGAATAAAAAATGGCCACTTTCATGAATGATAATAACTACCAATATTGCAGCTATATAAGCAAGATTGCTATCAAATAAAAAATAGAACATTAAGCCATAAATAAATAAGCTGAGCATAGAACGCACCAACGCATTCTGGCTTTTAGTTGCCACAATTGGTTTTGGAGGAAATCCACCACTTGTTGATTCTTCTGTATTAAACTCGTCCACTAGCTTATTGCTTTTTTATTAAATATATGAAAGAGTAAATATATGCAACTTAAAAATAAAAAGAAGGCTCCTGTTTGATGTAATGCCCCCATAATTACCGGTACCTGGTAAATTAATGTTAAAACACCCAAAATAAATTGAATCGTAACGCCATACACTAATAAAGTAATGCCTAGATTTTGCTGTTTAGTCAATTTCAATTTGTTAGAGCGGTACCAGATCATACAAATTAAAATCACAATAATAACTGCGGTTGTACGGTGCACAAATTGTATACCACTCGCATTCTCGAACATATTCTCAAAAAAAGAATCTTTCATAGTAACTTGTTCAGGCATCCACTCGCCGCCCATTTTTGGCCAGGTATTAAAAATATGCCCGGGACGAATATGTGAATCTGCTCCCTCTACATAACCCGCGGTAAATGCACCAAAAATTATTTGAAAGATCAATACACAGAAGAATAAAACAGTAATGCCTTTTAATTTTTTCCCTTCAGCAACTTCAACGTTTTCTTTTGGATGTAATAAACGTAAAGCAAACCAATAGGTAAATGCAAATAAAGTAAAAGCACTCATTAAATGTGTTGCCAATCTATAATGACTTACAGCAGGTTTGTTCTGCAATCCACTATAAACCATCCACCAGCCAATTACCGCTTGCATTGCACCCATAAAAAAGAGTAATACAAAACCCGGCCACATATCTTTTTTAATTTTCTTTTTAATTAAAAAATAAACAAAACCAATGGCAAACACATACATCATGGTTCGGCCAATCATGCGATGAATGTATTCCCATAAAAAAATGGGTTTAAATTCCTGCAGGGTCATTGTATAATTTATTTTTTGAAACTCCGGGCTTTGTTGGTATTTATCAAAACGCTCTTGCCACATTTGCTCATTAAGTGGCGGTACAGAACCCATAAAGCTCCAATCGGTAATTGATAAGCCCGAATGCGTTAATCGCGTTAAGCAACCAACAACAACCATTACATAAATTAAAAAGCAACCGGCAAAGAGCCAGTAAATAATTTGTTTGTATGGTGATGTGGATATAGAACTCATTAATTGCACGCAAATTTAAGGCGAAAACAATTATGCTGCAATAGTATTTTGGTGACAATAATATGACAATAGCAATAAACTAAATCATTTTATAAATACTTTAGTTTTGTAAGAAAGATCTCTTTGTTCTTTTTTCCTATCTCAGGCATCGAACCATCGCTCATTTGTGCAAACAATCCATTTGTACTTACCATTTTTGTTACTTTTTGAAGATTGATAATATGGGATAAATGACACCTGAAAAAAGTATCATGATCAAGCAAAGTCTCACATTCTTTCAAGTTTTTTGACGCAATGTGTTTAATGTTATTTGTAAGATAGAATATGGTATAACTACCAGATGCTTCCAACCTGATTATATCCTGCTGTTTTATAAAAATAATTCCATCTTTTACAGGCAGTTCAATTATATGTAAATGATTATCATTTGGTTTTACAGTGGATTTAAATTTTTCGTCAATGATCATTGAGATGCAATTTTTGAACTCATCAATATCTATTGGTTTTAAAAGAAAATCGAAAGCATGGTTTTTAATAGCTTTTAAAGCATATTCGCCATGTGCTGTAGTAAATACAAGTTTAAAATCCTTATAGATCAAACGATTCAATACATCAAAACCGCTTATTTTTGGCATGCTAATATCCAACAATACAATTTCAGGTTTATAATCTTCTATCAGGGTAATTCCTTTATCAGGATCTGTTGTAGAAGCAACAACTTTTACATTCCTGAAATTTTTTTCGATCAGTACTTTTAAGGTATTAATACCAATTAACTCATCATCAATAATAATTGTTCTTAGCATGATAATTATTTATTTAAAATTGGAAATGTTAATATGATCTTTGTGCCATCACTTTCATTCAAACTATTTTTTTTATCAATTATAAAAAGATCGAAATGTGTTTGATAAATTTTTCCCATAAGGTCTAACCTCTGCCTTATAAAATTTAACGCCAACGATTTTTTTTCTTCTTTTTGTTGTGTTCTTTCATTTGTTCTACCAACACCATTATCGTCAATTATGCAGGAGATCTTCCCTTCATCAACCTGGCTAAAACAAACGAGTAAATGTTTATCCCCTGTTTTTGGCAGAATACCATGCCATATCGCATTCTCAATAAAAGGCTGCACCAGAAAGTGTGGAATGTAAATAGACGAAGCGTCTATATTGCCCAGCACAGATATATTGAATTTAAAAACATTATTAAACCTTAATGATTCTATTTCGAGATATTTTTCGCAAAGTTCTACTTCATCCTTTAAACTAATGCTATCGTTCATATTACTTTCTAATATTTTACGTAATAACCTCGAAAATTTTGAAAGATAAGATTGAGCTTTTTCGTTTTGATTGATCAAAATAAATTGCTGTATTGTATTTAATGAATTAAAAAGGAAATGCGGATTCATTTGTGCTTTAAGCACCCTGTTCTCCTGTTCATATTTTTGATTCAGTAATTTATTTTTGTTCTTCTCTCTTTCTAAAAGTTTATGAATATGTTTTTTTATTATGTGAATGGTTAGTATCAATAAAAAAAAAGCAGCAACTAAAATCAGGATCCATTTTTGAATTATTTTGTATTTATTAGGATTTGGCAGCAGGTATAGATCTAAAATATCATCAGGAGAAAGAACATGGTCATAAATTTCAATATCGTCAACATAGCCATTAAAGAATCGGTTGTTTTTAAGGTTGGCGGATGTAGCAACCATTACAGAATCGGTCTTTAAAAACCTGCTTTTAAAATTTTTTGGCGACCTGTTCTCTAAAACACCGTCAAGGTAAAAACAAAAAAAATCATCATCGTAAGTTATTACTGCATGATACCAACGGCCTAATTCAAATTTACGAAGAGAGCGCAAACCCACTTGCAGATCTTCAGAATAGGTTGTTGTAGCGCCAAGTTTTTTGCCTTGTATATCAATACCAATACCATAACCCTCAAAAAAATCGTCGCCTTCCTGTGATTTCGTAAGTATAATAGAGTTAAACATGGCTCCGGTGCCATTATATGTTATATTATCTATCTTAAACCATAAAGAAACGCTTCCTCTTATTGGTTTTAATACTGATGATGTTCCAAGGTTTAAATAACTATAGGCATTTCCCTGGAAATAATAAGCAGACCTTTCATTTCCAAATCTGTCTTCAGCTAAAGATGCACCAATAACTTTTGCGTGATTATTACCTGTTTCATCCTGTGCATTGCCATTATTAAATGAATATTTTGCAACCAAACCATTCTTTACCTGGCCTTTAAAGGAAAGAAAGACAAATAAAAATAAAAGTGAAAAAATAAATTTAATCATACAATTTATTTTAAGTTTTTACTCTAAAGCTGAATTGTTGTGGAAAGTGCTGAACTTATCTAGCAATTTATTTAATTCTTTGTTTACAATCGTTTCATTTGTAAGTTTCCAATTTTAAGCCGAATAAAAAAATAGGTAATTTTACCTATTTTGAAGTAGGTAATTTTACCTATATAACATCAAATACATTCCATGCAATGGCTTGTAAATCGGGCATTACAGCCGGTTTATTAAAATCACCCTACCTAAATTTTAGTTTTTTTTGAGGAAATTTTTATTTTATCCTTCAACAAACTAAAGTACGTCTTCCACAAACCAAAACCCACTTCCGGTAAATTAAACAAAAAATTGTTTTTTCTTTTTCAATCCTTTGTCGTGTAAAAAAATTATTTATTAATCTTAAAACTTTTACTCATGAGAAAAAAACTATTAGTCGCACTCGCCGCAATAGCCAGTGTGGCATTCTCGCAAGTTCCAACAGCGGGCCTTATTGGCAGGTGGGAATTTTCGGGAAATGCAAATGATGCGTCCGGCTCGGGAAATCATGGTACCGTTTCCGGTGCAACATTGATCACCGACCGGTGCGGAAATCTAAACAGTGCTTATAATTTTAATGGCACCTCTGATTATATAGAAATGTTATTCCCCGGGCCATTAGGCAGTAGTGCGCGGTCTGTTTCTTTTTGGGCGCGTTCAACTAATACAACCTTAAGCCCGCAAGCCGTTTTTGATTATGGTTTTTCAAATGCAATGGGCGGAGAATTTGAGGTTATTTACAATTATAATTGTAATGGTGTTGGTATAGATGTTTCAAACGAAGCGCTTATAAGAAGTAATAGTTGTTTAATGAATAACGATTGGCATCATATAGTTGTTGTATTAGATCCAACAGTTGGAACACAAATTGGTCAGTTGCTAATTTATGTTGATGGTGTTTTGCAAACCACAATTTCTTGTTTTGTTACAGGTACAACTGCAAATTTTAATACGATGGCCACCTGGCCTATAACTATTGGTAGTGGTGCAAATCCACCATCAAGCCGATATTTCCAGGGAGACCTGGATGATTATTATTTATATAACCGTGCTTTAACTGCTGCAGAGGTTTTACAGTTGTTCAACATGTGTCCTGCTCCTATTTTAGGTAATATCAATCCATGCATAGGTACAGGTGAAACCTATACAGCAACTCCTGTTATTGGTGCTACTGCTTATAACTGGATACTGCCTGGTGGCTGGAGTGGAACATCTGCAACAAATACTATTAATACCACGGTAGGAACTGCGGGTGTTATTACTGTAAACATAACAAATGGTTGTGGTGCAATTGTAACACAAACCTTAGCAGTTGGAAGTAATACCTGCGCTTGTCCTCAGGCAACTTCAGGTATTCAGGTACTTCCTACAACCACTACAGGCATAATAAGTGGCGGCTCTTATATCATTAATCAAAACACTACATTAACGGGCGGCACTACGTTTATGAATGCTGAATTTTTAATTGCACCAAATGTTCAATTGATCGTTCCTCCCGGTGGACAATTTGTTTTAAAAAACGCCCACTTATATGGCTGTCTTAATGGCATGTGGCAAGGAATTGATGTGCAGGATGGTGGCAGTATCGTATCTGTTCCTGTACCGCACTCAAGCCTTATCGAAGATGCTATTATTGCAGTGAATGTAAATAATATTACAGCAGCACATTGGACTCCACCAATTGAAATTACAGGTGTGATCTTTAATAAGAATCATACAGCTATTAACATTCGTAACTCTACTCCTTCGGTAAATAATTTACCTGTGTTAATTAAAGAATGTGTGTTTACAAGTCGTGCAATGCCATTTACATCTGTTACATGGCCAAGTTCAGATGTAACTGCTACCGGTTTAAGATATGCCGCGCCAAGTGCAACTACGGGACTTACAGCGCCTTATAATTTACTGGGCTATGCCTTAACCAATACCAAGCCACCTTATAGTACGCAACCCGGCGAAACAGGAATTCTTATAAACAACATTGGTAACGTTCCCGGGGGTGCCACAAGTACCGGGGTTGATATTGGTGTATTTTATGCAGGCAATGATACACAATTCAATTTATTTGATGGTATAGGCTATGGAATGGATGTAATGGATGCAAGCTTAACTACAATGAATAATGTATTCCAAAATATGCTTTACTTTTCTACCTCTAGCGGTATGATAGGCGGTACAGGTATTCGCGGTAGAATGAGCGCAGGCAGTTTAATGAATGCCCGCTTAAGTACCAGCCCAATTGGTGCCGGAACTCAAAATACAAGCTACGGTTGCCGTTTCTGGGAGTGTTATATGGGTATACAAACAGATAATGTTTATGAAATAGATGCACAATATGGGATTTGCCGCAGTACTCAAACCTTTGCCAATGGTGGTGCATGGGGTCCGGGTAATACAGGTTATTTTTTCAGATCGAATCGTTTTAAATACACTGTTAATTTCAGTGAATTTAATAATATTAATTATGCATTATATATGCAAAACAATCCTGGTAATTATGATATGGGAAGCGGTGTAATAAATGGTATTTATGCAGGTAATATTGAGGTGAAACAAAATTATTTTGGTGCAGAAGTAAGCAGCTCTACACCCATAGGAACTGAATACCTGGCTGATGCTATTCATCTTACCGGCCCTAATTCGGCAGCATGGCAAATTGCAGGATCAGGCTCAATAATAAGCAATAAAATTAACAGGGCTTATCGCGGTGTTTCTGTATTTGAAATGAACAACTACAGGGTAAGTGTAAATGGTAATTTAATAAGTCTTGTAGATGACAACATGCTTACCGCACAGCAATATGGTATTGAAGGTGTACAAAAACAGGGTGGGCTTTTTGTGATGAGCAATACCCTCAGCGCAACAGGTACTAGTAACCCATTTATAAGACTTGTATATTGCAAAACCGACAATGCGCCAACCGTTACCTGTAACAAATTAAGTGCGAGTTACAATGCATTTGTGTTTGAAGGACCAAACCCGGGTACAATATGGAATGGAAACACCATGCAAAATCATGCAAGAGGTTTACACTTATTAAGTAATGGTTCGATCGGGCCACAAGGTGGGCCGGGTGCGCCAAGCGGCAACCAGTGGCTGGGTGCATGGGGAGGACCTAACTTTCAAACATTTACTACAGCAAGTAACGCTGCATTATCTGCACAATTATTTGTTTCAGCAGGTGCAATAACCAATCCTATATTTCATGGCAATGCGGGTGGGGCACCTTATAATCCGGGTTTAATAACAGTTACTCCCGGTATATACAGCTGCAAAAATCTTAATCTTCCTGCTCCGCCAACCAACAGATTATTTGCAACAAGCACAAGTAACGAGGAAAATGATAATGCTATTGAATTGCAACAAATGGATGTAGAATTATTCCCTAATCCATCAACAGGACAGGTAATGATCAATGCTACTGAAACAGATGGCAGTTTACGGATCAGGATCATGGATATAAACGGAAAAGTAGTATTTACGCAAAATGCACAGAGTGAAAATATCAGGTTAGATGTTTCTTCACTAAAAGAAGCCGTTTATTTTGTTGAGATAAACAGTAATACTAAAACCGCTTATAAAAAATTAATTATTTCTAAATAATTAATAAAATCAAAAAGCCCCTGCTAAAAATAGCGGGGGCTTTTTATTTTAATACACTTCATTTTTTATTTAATTCTCATACGCCCCCAATATTGAGGCTAGTAGTATATTAAGATCTATTAATTTTTTTGGCCAGATCCATAAATGGCTTTTCAACAAATTTAAATCCAATTAGGCTAATTAAAACTACAAATGGGGTAGTACAAAATATGATGATACAATATGTAGTTGCAGAAAAGCCTTTACTTACATCCATACCTATGATCAGATCAAAGACACTGAAAAGAATCAATCCATGTAAAAGATAGGTTGTGTAACAAATATCTCCTAAAAACTTCATTTGTTTATTTTTAAGGACTCCAAAAAGCGAGTTACCTAAGGCAATCAGAGTAAAAGCAAGGGTTGTAATTCCTATGCAATAAATATTTTTTGCAGTTTCAAACTGGATAATTAAAACCAGGCAGATCAAAATAATAATATCAGCATAAATATTTTTTACTTTTTGAGCTAATGTTGTGTATTTTAATAAAAAAGGAGCAATTCCTCCTCCAATAAAAGCGTATAAATAATAAGGAACAACTTCATGAAATACGCAGAAAAAAACAATAAAAAAAAGACTGATCAAACCGTAAATTATTTTTGGCTTAGTTTTTAAAATAAAGATCGCAATTATTGGCAAACTAAAATAAAACAACCATTCGTATGGTAAAGACCATTCAACGCCTGCATTGATCAAAACAACCCAATAGTCATTTATAACCGGGGTTTTATAAATGGTAAACATACCCCAGTTAACTATGGATTTAAAAAAAACATCTCCAGAAACATGTATATTCCAATGCGATTTGATCAGGATAAATAAAATGATAATAAGCAGTGATGTATAATACATTGGTACCAGGCGGAAGATCCTTGAAATAAAGAACGCACGCCAGTTAAAGTCAGTATTTTTAGATGCCAGTAACTTTGAAACAAATAAAAAACTTGTGATCATAAAAAAGAAAATAACACAGCTTTGCCCAAAATGGATCATAAGATATGTGGAAGGCCCTTCCCAAAGGCCGGTTTGACTATATTTTTGCCATACGCAGCTATGATGAATAAAAACCCCTAATGCCAAAAAACCTCTTAAACCATCTATCGTTTCAAAACGCCCCGGAGCAGTATTTAATTTAACTTTCAAATTAATTAAATAAGCAGAAAGAAAAGCAATTAAATAAACTATTAAAGGAAATAATGGATTTGTAGAAGTCATCATATTTTTGACTAAGATAAAATTTTTACAAACCGAAATTAAGAAATTGTTTTATTTAATTTTCATAAGCCCCAATGGTAACAATCGTTGTATTACGTAACGACGTAGGTCCATCCAGATCGAAAAGAAATTTCTGCGCATCTGTTGTAGCATCCGGATTTGAAAAATTCTTAGTTCTTGTTTCATTAGTTGCGTGGAAATCATAAACACCATAATCAACAAATGCCAATGAGCCAGAGCCTTTTCGAATGTCATTCTTAAATCTGCTTACATCGCTTGTGCTCATACCTGTTTTTAACCAGCAATTGCTAAATGTAAATTTGGGTGGAAAGCTGGTATTTGATTCGTCGAGGTCTAATCCTATTTCGTTTGTGAGCTTACCATCTACAATACAATTTCCAAAGTAAGCAGAATCTAAAGGAAAAACATAAGTCTCCACATGATTGCTAATGTTAATGGTTGGCTTATCTCTTGTTTTTTCTTTCTCCCAAAAATTAGCAAAGGTGCAATGTAAGAATGTGTATTTACCTCCTAAAGTAAGATTGATAGAATGCTCCTGGCAGCTGCTAAATACGTTATTGCCACCATATACATTGTAACCAACACCATAAAAACCCCAGATGCTCATGTTCTGAATTTTTGTATTCGTTATTTTTAAACGTCTTGGCTCTGTAGCAAATACAACTCCTGCACCACCCATTAATTCGGCCTGCACGCCAATAGTACCATTTTTAATAATTGCGTAATCGATAGAATTATTTACACTGCCTTCATTTATCCAGATCCTGTCCCACTGCCCCGGTTCATCTCTATAATCTTTTTCGCGGCGGGCACCGGTAAAAATAACTTCATTACCTTTTTGTCCGTTCACTTTTAATTCACCGTAACGGTAAACCCAAAGACCGGCTTTATTATTTAAATATATTTTTGCACCGGCATTTATAATTAATTTTTGAGTAGAATCCACTACCAGGTAACCATAAATAACATGCGGCTTATCGCCATAAAAATTAATTACCGCGTTATCAGCCTCGCTAATGCGTGAATATGGCAGATACGAACCATCTTTAAACTTAATGGCATTGGTAGGATAATAATAATAAGCATCTTGTCCCCACGCTTCGAGGTAAACGGTTTGCTCATTGCCGTTAACAACAAATTTTATGGCATCATTTATAATTAAAGGTGAAAGTGCATTATTTGGATTTACATTTACCTGGATAAAAATATACATGCTGTCGTTAGCAGCAATTTCAACATCAATGAACGAACGGCCAGGACTGCCATCTACATTAATAATAAAAGGCGACGTACTTCCACCAACAAGATCGATAGATGAAATTTTAATTGGCTGATCATTTTTATTTCTTACACGAATGTTTCTTGTAGAAGAACCGATGGTTGTAAAAACGGTATCAAACAGAACAGAATCCTGCGAGAACTGAACCTTTGCGCTGGAATCTAATATGAGCTTATCTTTTTTACAAGAAGTAAGATCAAAGATCAGGACAAACGCTAAAAGCAGGAAGGCGGCTATTTTAAAAATGAGTTTCACTGGTTGCAAATATAAACGTATTAATTGCTAAAATAGTGTGTAGTTTTTAATAAATGACTTAAAATTATCCAATTCCGTTTCCTAAAAAATTATTAATTTCATAGCCTTAAACCTTCCAGATATGTCATTTATAAATACTATTACTGCCCGCCAGATCCTTGATTCACGTGGCAATCCAACAATTGAAGTAGATGTTGTAACCGAAAGCGGCATTTTAGGCCGTGCTGCTGTGCCATCTGGCGCATCAACCGGGTCGCACGAAGCCGTTGAATTACGCGATAACGATGCTAAAATCTACATGGGTAAAAGTGTGTACCATGCTGTAAACAACGTTAACACGGTGCTTCGCGAGAATTTAAAAGGTTCGTATATTTTTGATCAAGCCGAAATTGATGCTAAAATGATTGAATTGGATGCCTCGCCAAATAAGGCAAATATTGGTGCCAATGCTATTTTAGGAGTTTCATTAGCAGTTGCAAAAGCTGCTGCTGAAGAAAGCCGTTTGCCTTTATACCGTTATGTAGGTGGTATAAACGCTAATTTATTACCAATACCCATGATGAATATTTTAAATGGCGGATCGCATGCCGATAACGGTATCGATTTCCAGGAATTTATGATCATGCCTATTGGTGCCGAATCTTTTAGTGAAGGCTTACGCATGGGAACAGAGATCTTTCATCATTTAAAAGCTGTATTAAAAGCTCAAAAAATGAGCACTAATGTGGGCGACGAAGGTGGGTTTGCACCTAACTTTAAAAATAACGAGGATGCCATTAAAGCGGTAATGCAGGCTATTGATAAAGCCGGTTACAAAGCGGGCGAAGATATTTATATTGCTATGGATGCTGCTGCATCTGAGTTTTACGATGCAAAAGAAAAAGTATATCACTTTAAAAAATCAACAGGCGATAAGTTAACTTCTTCTCAAATGGTTACTTATTGGGCAGACTGGTGCAAAAAATATCCAATTATCTCTATTGAAGATGGTTTTGGTGAAGATGACTGGGATGGCTGGAAACAAGTGACTGATGCTTTAGGTGATAAAGTTCAGTTAGTGGGAGATGATCTTTTTGTGACCAACGTTAACCGTTTAGCTGATGGAATTAGTAAAGGTGTTGCCAATTCTATTCTGGTAAAAGTTAATCAAATTGGTACTTTAACCGAGACCATTAACGCTGTGCAAATGGCCCAAACCAATAGCTATACCTCAGTAATGAGCCATAGAAGTGGCGAAACCGAAGATACGACCATTGCTGACCTTGCTGTGGCATTAAGCTGCGGACAGATCAAAACCGGCTCTGCATCGCGTAGTGACAGGATCGCAAAATACAATCAATTATTAAGAATTGAAGAGCAATTGGGCGGATCGGCCAGGTATTTAGGAAAATCTTTTAAGTTTGTTCCGTAAACAGGATTGTCACTTCGAGTAATCCGAAGCGATAGCTAAGGATGTATCGAGAAGAAATACTGGAAAATCAGTTCTCGATACGATTTTTTTCAAAAATCACTCGAACTGACATTTTATAAAAAAATAAACTTAAAATAACTCAAAATAACTTTGTTTATATAAGATCAGATTGTAAATTTATAACCATAAAAGATTATCCCAATGGATCCGTTGAAAGAAAAATTTAAAGTTAAAGCCGAGGCTTTAGCTGCAGACATTAAAGACATTATTAAAAATCATGGTGACCTTAAATTAGGTGAGATCACTGTAGCGCAAGTATACCAAGGTATGCGTGGTATGCCCGGTATGGTTACCGAAACTTCGCGTTTAGATCCCGAAGAAGGAATTCGCTTCAGAGGCTATACTATTCCTGAGTTACGTGCAAAATTGCCCAAAGCAGTTGGTGGTACTGAGCCATTACCTGAGGGTATTTTTTACCTGATGTTAGTTGGTGAATTACCAACACAAGATGATGTTACATTCATTACTACAGAATGGGCAAAACGTAACAACGTTCCAAAACATGTATTTGACGTAATTGAAAAATTACCTCCTGATACACATCCTATGACGCAATTTGTTATTGCTGTGATGGCAATGCAAACCGAATCTGTTTTTGCAAAAGCTTATGCTAAAGGCATGAGTAAAAAAGAATATTGGGATTATGCTTACGAAGACAGCATGAATTTAATTGCCCGTCTTCCGCGGATTGCAGCATACATCTACCGTCGTAAATACAAAGGCGGAGTGCATATTGAACCAGATCATAAATTGGATTGGGCAGCAAACTTTGCTCACATGTTAGGTTACGAAGCATTTGATATGAAACGTTTAATGCGTTTATATTTAACTATTCACGTTGATCATGAAGGTGGAAACGTTTCTGCTCACACAACGCATTTAGTTGGCTCTGCATTATCAGATCCTTACCTGGCATTTGCTGCAGGTATGAATGGCTTGGCTGGTCCGTTACACGGCTTAGCTAACCAGGAAGTATTAGGTTGGATAATGGAATTAAAAGAAACTTTAGGTGGTGGTTTACCAACTAAAGACCAAATTGCAGAGTACATTAAGAAAACTTTATTAGAAGGGAAAGTTGTACCGGGATATGGCCATGCTGTATTACGTAAAACAGATCCACGCTTTACTGCACAACAGGATTTTTACAAAACATACATTAAGCATGATGATATTTGTGAGATCGTACAAATGGTTTACGAAGTAGCACCTCCTATTTTAGAAAGCACAGGGAAAATTAAAAATCCATGGCCTAACGTAGATGCTCACTCAGGCGCTTTATTAGTACACTACGGTATGCATGAGCACGATTTTTACACTGTGTTATTTGGTGTAAGCCGTGCATTAGGTGTATTGGCCAGCTTGATCTGGGATAGAGCTACGGGCTCGCCTATTGAAAGACCGGGTTCATTGACTACAGAGAACATTAAGGCAAAAATTAAAGCTGCAAAAGAAGCTGCTAAATAATTTTTAGTTATTTATTAAGCCGGACCTCGAAAGTAGTCCGGCTTTTTATTTATATACTTTACCCAACTATAATAAAGCTAACAACGTATTCAATTTCGTTAATTACTTTCGAAAAGCGTAAATTATATTTTATTACATTTGGTTAATCACAACACTAATGAGTTTTAAAAAGAACACACATTTTTTATTAATTGCACTTACTACTATTTTAATAGTTGTAACATCTTGTAAAAAACCAAGAAATGGCAATTATACCTACGAAGAAACAGGCACAAAAAAAACCTATTTAAAAGAAGATCCTGATCCTTATGTTCTATCTAAAACTGTCGATATTTCTACCTCAGAAAAAGTAAGAGTGAAAAACAAAAAAGATGTTTTAAAGATCAGTGATATTGTTTGGGTAGTGAATGGCGACTCAGCCACCAATCGTGGCAATTCCAGCAGTGTAACATCCGTTAATCAAAGCTTTAAATCTCATTACAGTTATTGCGGTGTAATTACAAGTAAAAAAAGTATTGAGGGAACTTTTAAACGCGTTCAGGTAATTAAAAGCTTTAACAATACTACCATTGATAGTTCATCAGGAACTTTTAAGTATCAGAGAGATTAGTTTTTTGGGACTAAAGTTATTAATTAGTGAGTGATTCGTATGTGGACAAAAATTTGTTTAGTTATCCTTTCTATAATCTTCGTGGCTTGTAACAAATATTCTTTAGACTATAATCCTTTAGACAAAATTGATCTCACAAACAAACCTGCTATTTATTTTCTTGGCGGTGAGGCAGCTCCTTGTGATTTTGAAAGTAAGTATGGTGAATATTTCATCAATGACACCGGGGCAATACATAAACTCAAAAATAAGTGGGTATTTCGTAAAACGGACGAAGTAATGGCTTGCGGTAATTCATATATAATTTACCTCGTTCAAAATGACTCTGTAATTAATTTATTTAGCTCGAATGCAGAATGCGGTTATGCATTTATGAACGATTATTTATATGAATTTGACAAAAGTTACTATAATTATCTTGACACTACAAAAATTCAAAAACTAACAAGACAACAAAGCGACAGCATTTCAAAAAAATTCAGA
The DNA here is from genome assembly GCA_013816615.1 of Bacteroidota bacterium. Taxonomy (GTDB): domain Bacteria; phylum Bacteroidota; class Bacteroidia; order B-17B0; family Aurantibacillaceae; genus Aurantibacillus. The sequence continues at coordinate 3,949 of JACDED010000065.1, read as the reverse complement.
AAACGGAAATAACAAGCGTAATAGCGTGTAACATCACTTTTGCAGACCAATACTTAATTTGGACTTATCAAAAACATACACCAAGCCGCAAAACGTTTAACAGCAAGCATACATGACAGACAATTCAAAATCATACTTAGACCTAAAAGTTATTTGGAAAGACAACGATATGTTTGAACTTGAAATCAAAGCTTCTAATGGGCGTTATTCTGGGACAACTAATGTTTATGATACATCAAAGTCCTTAGCAAATTTTGCAAATTCTCTACAAGGTTACCCTAAAGACAACAACGAACTATTTTATCAAGCTGGAAAAACCAACAGCTATGCGTTTTTTTCAATGAAATTTTATCCTCTTGATACTTTTGGACATGTTGGCGTATTAATAAATCTTGAAGAAAATGTGGCGACTGAATACCGACCAGAGGAAAAAGACAATATTAGTCTTGAAATTAAAGTTGAGCCCGCTTCTATTGACAGATTCCAAAAAGATTTATTAAATCTTGCAAAAAATGAAGAGGGGCAAGCAGTCCTTCTCGGATGTAATTATTGACTAACAGGAACAAAATATTTACAGGCAATTATTCGAATTAAAGGCTAAAAAATCACCCCTTCAACTCTTTCTTCAAGAACGGTGCCGTATAACTTCGTTTTTCTTTTATAAGCTCTTCGGGTGTACCGGTAAATAAGATCTCTCCGCCGCCTTTTCCACCTTCAGGACCAATATCAATAATATGATCTGCTACTTTGATCAGGTCCATATTATGTTCTATTACTAAAACAGTGTTGCCATTATTTACCAAACGGTAAAGCACTTCTAATAAAATACGAATGTCTTCAAAATGTAAACCTGTTGTAGGTTCATCTAAAATATAAAATGTATTTCCTGTGTCGCGTTTACTTAGCTCAGTAGCCAGCTTTACACGCTGTGCTTCTCCTCCACTAAGGGTTGTAGCTTGTTGCCCTAAAGTAATATATCCTAAACCAACATCCTGTAATGTTTTTATCTGGCGATAAATATTCGGTACCATTTCAAAAAATTCACAAGCCTGGTCGATGGTCATGTTTAACACATCACTTATTGATTTGCCTTTGTATCTAATTTCCAATGTTTCGCGGTTATAACGTTTACCATTGCAAACATCACACATCACATACACATCAGGAAGGAAATTCATTTCAATGGTCTTTACTCCCGCTCCGCCACAGGTTTCGCAACGGCCACCTTTTACGTTAAATGAAAAACGGCCGGGTTTGTAACCACGAATTTTTGCTTCGGGTAATTCTGAAAATAAATTACGGATATCAGAAAACACATTGGTGTAAGTTGCCGGGTTGCTTCGTGGTGTACGTCCAATAGGCGATTGATCGATCTCAATTACTTTATCTACATTATCCAAGCCTGTAATGGATTTATACGCCAAGGGCTTTTTCTCTGAATTATAAAAATGCGCTGATAATAATGGATATAATGTTTCGTTGATCAAGCTGCTTTTACCACTGCCACTAACACCTGTAACACAAATAAATTTACCTAAAGGAAAATCTATACTTACATTTTTTAAATTATGGCCGGTACAACCTTTTAATGTTATTTTTTTACCATTACCTTTCCGGCGTTCTTTTGGAATTTCTATTTTTAATTTACCGGTAATGTATTGCGCGGTAACGGTATCAAACTTCAACATCTCTTTTGGATGCGCGGCTGCGATTACACGTCCACCATGTACTCCGGCACCCGGACCAATATCAATTACATAATCGCTTTCCAGCATCATGTCTTTATCATGTTCTACAACCAAAACGCTATTACCAACATCACGTAAGTTTTTTAATGCGGCAATGAGGCGCACGTTATCGCGTTGGTGTAAACCAATACTTGGCTCATCTAAAATATATAACACACCAACCAATTGTGAGCCAATTTGAGTAGCTAAACGAATACGTTGTGCCTCGCCTCCACTCAGTGTTTTAGAAGAACGGTTCAACGTAACATAATCCAAACCAACTTCCATTAAGAACTGAATACGTGCACGGATCTCTTTCAACACTTCAACCCCAATTGTATTTTGGGTCTTGGTCATTCGTTTTTCTACATCCTTAAACCAGGTCTGCAAAACAGAAATATCCATTTCTGCCAATTCAGAAATATTTTTTTCAGCAATTTTAAAATATAAAGATTCTTTCTTTAAACGTGTACCGTGACAAGTTGGACAATCTTTTTTATTGGTGAAGCCCTGCGCCCAGCGTAACATTCCCGGGCTAGGATCATCTTCTGCCTGTCTTGTTATAAAAGTAGCAATACCTTCAAAGTTCGTATCGTAAGTTCCACCTTCGGTTGTTACTTTAAATAATTCATCGCTTCCGTATAAAATAACATTTACCGCTTCTTCACTCAGATCTTCGAAAGGCGTATCTAAATTAAATTCATGCGATACTCCAATTGCTTCTATTTGTTTAAAGATCCAGCCGCCACCATGTTTTTGCGCGCCTATTGGGGCAATAGCACCTTTACCAATGGAAAGCTTTGGATTAGAAACTATTTTAGAAATATCAATTTCTGAAACTTCTCCTAAGCCGTTACATTGCGGACAAGCACCGTAAGGCGAATTGAATGAAAATAAATTTGGTGCAGGCTCATCATAACTAATACCACTTGTTGGGCACATTAATAAACGGCTAAAGAATCTTACTTTATTTACTTCGCTTTTTGTTGTTTTCTTTTTTGCTTTCGGATTTTCTTCTTCGTGTTCAATTACCATTAAAACACCTTTACCATGTTTCATGGCAGTTTGTAAAGAAGCATTTAAGCGTGTACGAATGTCAGGTGTTATCTCCAGGCGATCAATTACAATCTCAATATCGTGGATCTTGTAACGGTCTACCTGCATTTTTGGTGTAATGTCAACGATCTGTCCATCAATACGTACTTTATTAAAACCGCGCTTGCGAATATCTTCAAACAACTCACGGTAATGGCCTTTACGTGCGCGAATAATTGGTGATAGTAAATTTATTTTCCTGCCTTTATAATCTGCTTCTATCAGGTCCATGATCTGATCATCGCTGTAGCGTACCATTTTCTCACCCGACACATAAGAGTAAGCTTGGCCGGCGCGTGCAAACAGCAAACGCATAAAATCGTATATCTCCGTAATAGTGCCAACCGTTGAGCGTGGATTTTTATTTACCGTTTTTTGCTCGATCGAAATTACAGGACTTAAGCCCGAGATCTTATCTACATCGGGCCTTTCGAGGTTACCTAAGAACTGGCGGGCATAAGAAGAAAAACTTTCAATATAACGGCGCTGCCCTTCGGCATAGATGGTATCAAATGCCAAAGAAGATTTTCCGGAGCCGCTTAAGCCGGTAATAACAACTAATTTATTTCTTGGAATAGTAAGTGAAATATCTTTTAAGTTATGAGAACGCGCACCAATAACTTCTATAATTTCCTCATCAACAATTTCTGCCTTCATATAAAAAATCTAGTATAAGAACAACTAAACGGGATGGATAGTTTATTCAAAATTAAAGGAAATAAAAACTTTTAAGAATGTGAAATTAGTTTTATAACAAAATTTACCATTGATATGGATGCTGTTGTTAAAACCAAAACTATAATGTACCTGGCACCGTTCTTAAACGAAAAAACAAGATGACCAAAAACATAAAAAACAGTTATTAAAAATGGAATTAAGGTAACGTTAAGTTGTAAGCTTTCTTCAAGATCACCTTTCAGTAAAGCTATCAACGCCCGCTGCATACCGCAACCAGGGCAACTAATACCAAATAAGCTTTTTGATGTACAGGTAAATAAATGCTGTTCTAAAAAACTTATAATGGTTTTCAAAGCTTACCAGTGAAATCCGCTTAAAGCTGCGCCTGCAAGGGCAACAAAAAGTATAACAATGATGATACTTAAACCAATAAGGCCTAATGATACAAT
>JACDED010000064.1 GCA_013816615.1 Bacteroidota bacterium | reverse complement strand
ACTCAAAGGTTTAGGACTAAAACGACAAAATACTGTCTATGATTTTAAAATTTTTGTCGCGAAACAAAATCAAAAAAAACTTATCGGAGTTTTGCAGCGCTCTCAATTTAACAACTTCTGGAAATGGACAACAGGTTTTTATTCTTAAAATGGGTGGGTGTTGTGCAGGAATTGATGAATTAAAAAATAACAAAACCATTAATTGCAAAGTGTTTCCTAATCCATCATCTGGTTCGTTCAAATTAGAGATCGAACCAGGCTTTACAAATGGAGAATTTATTATTATAAATTCATTAGGTGAAAAAGTGCATGCACAAAAAATAATTGGTGGAATAAATGAAATAAATACTAATGATCTTGCTAATGGTTTATATTATTACTCTGTTATCCAAAAAAACAACAACCTAAAAAGTGGAAAATTATCTATTAATTAGATAATATTTTCTTTAAAAATTTAAAGAAGAGTTATAAGTTAATTCTTGAACATCTTTAACAGAGCACCCAGCCTGTCTTTTAGCTCTGTGCGTGGAATGATCTTATCTAAAAAGCCATGCTCAAGAACAAACTCAGCAGTTTGAAATCCTTTAGGAAGATCTTTACCAATGGTTTCTTTTACAACACGCGGACCTGCAAAACCGATCAATGAACCCGGTTCAGCAATATTAAGGTCTCCTAACATAGCATAACTTGCCGTTACACCACCTGTTGTAGGATCTGTCAATAATGAGATATAAGGGATACTGTTTTTTGCAAGCTGGCTTAATTTTGCTGATGTTTTAGCCATTTGCATAAGTGAGAATGCGGCTTCCATCATACGCGCGCCACCACTTTTTGAAATGATCAATAAAGGTGTTTTTGTTTTTAAGCAATAATCTATAGAGCGCGCGATTTTTTCACCCACAACGCTTCCCATGCTGCCGCCTATAAAACTAAAATCCATACAACAAATAACAAGATCGTTACCATTTACTTTACCATAAGCGCTACGCAATGCATCTTTTAAATTTGTTTTTTTGATGGTATCCGTTAAACGATCAGTATATTTTTTTGTATCTGTAAAGTCAAGCGGATCGCCACTTACAAGATTTTCATTTAGCTCGGTAAATTGATTGTCATCAAAAATAACTTCAAAATATTCTTTGCTACCAATACGTTCGTGATGCGCACATTCGGTACAAACATATTTATTTGCAGCGTGCTCTTGTGCCGTATTTATTTTTTTGCAAGACGGGCACTTGTACCAAAGTCCTTCAGGGGTTTCCTTCTTTTCTTTTGTAGAAGTTGTAATACCTTCTTTTAATCTTTTAAACCAACCCATTTTATAGTTATAAGTTTTTAGTTTTTAGTTTTTAATATTAAAAACCAAACATTAATAATTAAAAACTTTGCTTAAGCAATAGTTATAGATTTATCCAAATACACATCCTGAATTGTATTCAATAGTTGAACACCTTCGGCAATTGGTTTTTGGAATGCTTTACGACCGCTTATTAAACCTTGTCCGCCTGCTCTTTTATTAATTACAGCAGTTGTTACAGCCTCTGAAAGATCTGTAGCGCCTTTACTTTCGCCACCACTGTTAATTAGGCCAAAACGGCCCATGTAACAATTAGCTACCTGGTAACGGCAAAGATCAATAGCGTGATCAGTAGTTAATTCTGAATATACTTTTGGATGTGTTTTACCAAAGTTAACAGCATTGTATCCGCCATTTTTATCAGATAATTTTTGTTTGATGATATCAGCTTGTATTGTAACACCTAAATGATTTGCTTGCGATGAAAGATCAGTAGCAGTATGATAATCTACACCGTCTTTTTTGAAAGCGTTGTTACGGGTGTAGCACCATAAAATAGTTGCCATACCTAATTCGTGTGCGCGTTCAAATGCTGCTGCTACTTCTACAATTTGACGAGAAGATTCAGGAGAACCAAAATAAATAGTTGCGCCAACGGCTACAGCGCCCATGTTCCAGGCTTCTTCAACAGAACCAAACATGATCTGATCAAATTTATTTGGATACGATAAAAATTCGTTGTGATTGATCTTTACAATAAAAGGAATTTTGTGCGCGTATTTTCTGGAAACAGAGGCTAGTACCCCAAACGTTGATGCTACTGCGTTACAACCGCCTTCAACAGCTAATTTTACAATGTTCTCACTATCAAAATAAATTGGATTTGGTGCAAAGCTTGCGCCTGCGCTATGTTCAATACCCTGATCAACCGGTAAAATGCTCATGTAGCCTGTACCGGCTAAACGGCCCGTGTTATAAAGTTGGTGAAGACTTCTTAATACTTGTGGATTACGGTTAGTTGGAGCAAACATGCGCTCAACAAAATCGCCGCCCGGTAAGTGAATGTGTTCTTTAGAAATTGTTTTGCAGGTATGATTCAATAAATTGTTGGCGTTAGAGCCCAATAATTCTACTATTTTACTTGTCATTTAACTTAAAATTTAAGGTAGCAAATATACGGAAAGTACTTGAGTTTTTTGTAAAAAAACGAAGCGTAATTAGATGAATATCAAACAATCGCTTCTTAAAAACCAAAAAATCGCACAGGTATATAACAAAAAAACCCCGCCAAACGGCAGGGTAATATATTTTTGAATAAAGAAAGTATTATTCGTTAACCATTACCATTTTAAATGGTACGTTAATGATAGCCTGGTAATCTTCACCAGCTTCTAACATATCCTCATCATCTTCTTCATAATGCCAGTTAATAGTAACAGCGCTACCACCTTTGTTAATACCTTCTAACTTTTTAAACACATCCAAGATGCATTTAGAAGAAGATGTATTGAAATATTCTAACTGTACATTAACAGTTGTAGCACTTTTTGCAGAGCTTGAGTATTTATCTAATGCATCCACTAAAGGTTTGTAAAATTCAATAGAATTCTCAGGAATTGAACGTCCTTTGATCTCTAAAATTCCACCGTTTAAGTCAAAACTGATACTTGGTGTTTTTGGTGTGCCTTCGATAGCGTATTTGTCCATAATTGTATTTTTTAATTTTGTTGTGATACTTTTATATTAAGTGTAAAGAAAGAAACTTTATTGTCAATTTCCAAAAATTCGTACTCTAATTTTTCACCAGTTTTTCTGGCAATGTCAATCATTCCTAATCCGCCTCCGCCTTTTAACGACATTTCGCCGTTATTAAGCACTTTTTTATAATATTCCTTTAATTCTTCTTTTGTTAAAGCGTTAACCTCATCAAGGCGCCTTCTAAGACCATTTATATTTTCGTTTAAAATATAATTGCCGGTAAATATAGAATATTTTCCTTCAAGTTTACCGATCATAAATATGGCTGAACGGTTACTATCGCCTGAAAAATTGGATGAATCATCTAAGTGATGGTATAAATTCTGTAAACATTCTACCAGAACGTTGTATACCTTTTTTTTCATCTTGGGCTCTTCCTGCATGTTCTCCATCTTATTCTCCATGATCTGGAGGATAGATGTTAATAGATCAGATGTAATTTCACCTTTAAATGAAAGCAAAATATTATTTCGCTCCATTTTGTTATATATGTCAAATACATCTACCATTTCCCGGGTTGTTGTTAACGTTTCCAACAGTTTATTTTAATTTAAATGCTACTGTACTACCGTTAACTGTAAATGTGGCGTCATCATCACAAGTACCGTTTCCAAAATCAACAATTCTTGTTTTAAAGCCTTCAGGGGTAAGGTTTAAAACACCTTTATCTACAAACTGACAACCTTTATGTTTAACCATTGGGCTACCTGCAGGAATATCAACTGTAAAAGTTTTTCCTAAACGGTTAACACCATTTGCTGATCCAAATACTTCTACAACAGGATCTGTATTCACAGGATTGCCGTGTACGTAGTTAGTGATCGTTCTGTCAAAACTGTATTTGATGGTCCAGTTAGGGCTTGTGCAAACACCGTTAATTAATTTAATGTTGTATGAGCTGCTTGCTGTACTTGAGCTAACCGTTGTAACTACTAAGCTATCGCAAGCATAACCAATACCCGAAGCTTTGTGATTAAGAAGCTTAAGCACCATTTGACTGCCAACAATTTTTAAAGGGCCGGTAATTCGGATATGCCATTTACCTGATCTTAATTTACCATCGGTAAACGAAGCGGGACAAGCCGATAAAAGGTTTAATTCATATTCAGGGGGAACAAGATATTTATTATTAACAAGCGTTGTATCTGCTGTGCCACGATTTAACCAAGCCAAAGTATCACAAGCTGGCGGAGACATTAATCTGCCATTGGTTGCCCCTGTACCTTTTGTATTGATTGCGTGACCATTTGTAGCGGGCACAATAGACATATATTCCTGATCAGCAACTGCGTTATCAACTGCAGATTGCGTTTCGTTATCCACCTCGGTAGTTTCTTTTTTACGACAACCTACAAAAAACAAGGATGTAGTACAAGTTAAAACCAACACTATTTTAAACACCTTTTTCATGATAAATTTTTAAAGTTAGACAAATATAATAAATTATTTTAAACTCCAAATTATTGTGTTAAATTCCTATACCCACAACCAAAACGTCATCTACCTGCTCGTGATTTTGCCTCCAAAGGTCGAAACTACGCTGCAATTCTCTCTTTTGCTCATCAGGAGTCTTTAAGTGAATAGTGCTTAAAAGATCATGAAAACGCTTAACCATATACTTCTTACCCTTTTCACCGCCAAACTGATCAGCATATCCATCCGAGGTCATATAAGCCATTGCAGGATTCTTTAACTTGATCACTTGTGTGGTAAACACCCTGTTTATATCTAACTGGGCACCGCCAACAGGAAATTTATTCCCGTCAAATTTCACGAAGTCGCCCATAATATCAATAGTTACCAATGGCCTGTTTGCACCTGCCCACTTCACTTCCTTTGCAATATCATTTACAGCAATTAACGATACATCCATACCATCGTTTGTATTGATCTCGTTTTGCCCCTGGCGCAAAGCTTCCTGAACACCTTTATGTAAATTATTTAAGATGTCAGCCGGATCAACAATGCCTTTTTCAGAAACGATCTGGTGCAATAAGTTATGACCGATCATACTCATAAACGCACCCGGCACACCGTGTCCTGTACAATCTACAACTGCTAATATCTTCCAGTCATTCTTTTCTGCAAACCAATAAAAATCGCCACTTACAATATCTTTTGGCTGATAAAGTATAAATGCATTCCTGAGCTTTCTAAATATCTGATCTTTTGAAGGCAATATAGCTTCCTGTATACGCTTGGCATATTCAATACTACTTGTAATATCATTATTTTTTTCTTCAAGCTCGCGTGTTCTTTCGGCCACTTTATTTTCAAGAAGCTTATTTTCTTTTTTAATGGCCATGGTCCTATACTGTGTAAAAGCATAAATACCAGCAACGGCAAAAATGATAAGGAAGAAATAAAATAATTTTGTTTTCCAGAATGGAGGAACAACTTCTATGTAGATCTCAAAAGGTGTTTCATTCCAAATACCATCGTTGTTAGTTGATTTTACTAGAAATTTATATTCTCCTCCTGGTAATTCGGTATATGATACGTAACGTACGTTTGTTGGCTCTGACCAATCATTATCATAACCTTCTAATTTATATTTAAATTTATTTTTTGCCGGATCGGTATAATCCAAAGCTGCTAATTCAAATTGAAAATAATTTTCGCGCCAGCTTAATTTTAAATACTTTTTGTAGGCAATGAATGAATCTACTTTTACATCTTTACCTCCACGCTTATATCCAATTATAAACGAATTTGGAGCGTGTAAATTATCTTTAATATATGTTGGTCTGAATACATTATATCCTTTTGAACCTCCAAAATACATATTACCGGATGGTGATGAGAAGGCTGCACCGATATTGTATTCGGTATTTAACAAACCATCTTTAACACCGTAACTTTTAAATGCGATCTCACTTTCTTTTCCAATAGGATCAAATTTAATAATGCCATAATTGGAGCTCATCCAGAAATTATTTACACTGTCTTTTATGATAGAATACAGATACGTATTTGGCAATCCATCCTTTTCATAAAAATTATAAAAGCTTTTATCAGGCATTAATTTACTTAAGCCTGCAGATGTGGTTGCCCAAATATTTCCGTTCTCATCTTCATTAACACCAAATACAATGTTTGTTGCAATGTGCTCAGCCTTGCCCTCGTTCTTATAAGTTGTTTCAATCCTTATTTTATCTCCCTTCGGAAAATCTTTTAATTTTATAAGTCCGCCATCATAAGTACCTAACCATGCACCACCTTTTGAATCCATAAAGATCGTGTTGATGTTAAGATTAGGTAAACCTTCTTTAACGCCGTAATGCTTTGTTTCAAAGGTTTTAAGATCTATTTTGAATAATCCGTCACCAAATGTTCCTGCATATAAATTCCCTTTTCCATCGGCTTTTAAACATAAAACAGTACCGCCAAACTTTTCGCCTAAAAACGTTTTTGTTTGTTTCGTTGCCCTGTCAAAACGTATCAATCCAATACCCCAGGTGCCTATCCAAAAAACATTATCACTCTCCTGGTAAATTGATAAAGCAGAATTATCTATCAGGATATTTGAATGATCTGTAACTTCTTTATTTTTATTAATGAACGCGAGCATATGTTCGCCACCGATCATTTTTTCGCCATTCTTGGTTTCTAAAAAACAATACAAATTTTGAAACTGGTGTTGCTTATCATCTTCGAAATCGGGAAATTTTATTGAGCGCGAGAACGAAACGTTTATACCACCAAGCTGTGAGCCTAACCAGGCGTTGCCTTGATTATCAAGATAAACAGTTTTTATAAGATTATCATTTATTCTAAAAGCATTGGAGCTTTCTTTATTTTCGCTGTTAATGATCTTTCCGTTTAAAAGATTGGAAACAACAAAACCATAATTAGTACCGGCATAAAGCCTGTTACCGTTAATTACAAAGCTGTTTACGAAATTTGTGTTGGTATATTCTTTCTCAGAAAATATGATCTTATCTTCTACTTCGTAAGTATTAAGATCTATTTTAAAAATACCATAACCATTTGTACCAAGATATAATTTAGAAGCATACTCCTGCATACAATTGATCTCATCCAGCTCGGTTACTTTAAAATCAAGATGCTCAGGTGTAACAAAATTAATACGCTGTAATTTATTGTTGTTGAACAACCACAATCCTTTTCCCTTTGTACCAACAAAAATTTTATCTCCAATTTCTTTTATGGCATTAACAACAACCGGCCCTTCAATAGGAAAATCGATCTTTTTAAACGCTTTGGTTATAATATTTACAGAAAATAAACCTTCATCGCTTCCCAAAATAACATTATCGGCATTTAAAACACCAATAGCATTTATCTTTACGTTTGTACCTTTTAAATTATTTAAGCGATTGAATTGCAGTGTTATTGGATTAAAAAAGTTAACGCCATCGCGGGTTCCCACAATAATGAGATCATTTTTCATTTGCTTTATGCATGTAATTTCAGAACTGGAAAGTGAATTTTGTGTTGTAGGATCGTTCTTGAAAATGCTAAAACTATAACCGTCATATTTGTTCAAGCCATCCTGTGTACCAATCCACATAAAGCCTTTATCATCCTGTGTAATTGAGGTAACATAATTTGTACTCAGACCTTCATCGTTGGTAATATGCCTGAATCGTAATTGTTGAGAGTAAGATGAACCTACAATTAATACAACGATAAATACAGAAAATATATATTTTAAGTGCTTCAAAATAAACAACTAATATAATTATAATTTATACATTTCAACAAGTATATTTACAAACAAAATGTGTGGAATTGCCGGTATATTATATTTTGACGATAAAAAGTTAAAAAAGTTTAATAACAATCAAAAAATATTAGACCTCTTAACTCATCGTGGCCCGGATAACCAGGGTTTTAAAGAATTTAATAACTGCACGCTTTTTCATTCGCGTTTACAGATTTTAGACACCAGTAATTCCAGTAACCAACCTTTTTCAGATACGGAAAACCGTTACACGATGGTTTTTAATGGAGAAATATTTAATTACAAAGAATTTTATAAAACTCAAACAAATTTAAGAACGAGCGGTGATGTAGAAGTGCTGTTTAACCTTATAAAAAACGAAGGAGAGAACTGTTTAAATACATTAAATGGTTTTTTTGCTTTTGCATTTTTTGATTCAGAAAAAAATGCACTGTTGGTTGCCCGCGACAGGCTTGGTATTAAACCCCTGTATTATTACAAAGACGATGAAAAATTTGCTTTTGCCTCCGAATTAAAGCCCCTACTAAATTTGGTAGGCAAACAGGAAATTAATTCAAACCAGCTGAATACTTATTTCAGGTTAAATTATTGCGCCGGTAACGAAACGATCTTTAAAAATGTTTACCGTTTATTACCCGGGCACTTTATTGAAATAAAAAACAATTCTGTAGCTGTAAAGAACTGGTATGTAGCTTCAAAAACAAATACACAAAATAATCTTGCAGAATTGCTGGAAGACGCTGTAAAATTGAGGCTTCACGCCGATGTGCCGGTAGGCACTTTTTTAAGCGGCGGGATTGATTCTTCTATTATCTCTGCCCTGGCAAAAAAACATAAAAATGATCTTCATACCTTCAGTATTGGCTTTAAAGATGAAAGTTTTTTTGATGAAACAAATTATGCAGAATTGGTTGCCAAATATATTAACTCCAATCATCATACGTTTAAATTATCTGAAGATGATCTTTTATCAAACATTCATGATTTTTTAAATCGTATTGATGAGCCTTTTGCTGATTCGTCAGCCTTTAATTTTTACATGCTTAGTAAATTCACGCAAAAACATGTTAAGGTGGCTTTAAGTGGCGATGGCGCTGATGAATTATTTAAAGGCTACAACAAACACAAAGCTTTATTGATGAGTGAAAATAACGGGAATAAATTAATTTCAGCAACTATTTCTCCCCTGCTTGCCTTAAGCTCTGGATCCAGACAAGGAACGCTAGCCAATAAAATCCGTCAATTAAAAAAATTCAATACACTTGTAAAATTATCACCTATTGAAAAACAAAAATTTCTGGCTTCTGTTTCTACACAAAAAGAAATTGACGCGCTTTTAAAAGGAAAAATAAGTGCCAATTATTTTGACAGTTTATTTAAAACAAATTCTGTTTACGCAAATTTTGACCTGGAAGATGCATTTGATCTGCAAACTGTTCTAACTGATGATATGCTTGTGAAGGCCGATAGATTTAGTATGCAGCATGGCATTGAGATCAGGAATCCATTTTTGGATTACAGGGTTGTTGAATTTGCATTGAATCTTGAAAAAAATAAAAAGATAAATAAAAATCAACAAAAGATCATTTTAAGGAAGAGTTTTGGTAACTTATTGCCCGCAGAAATTTTTGAAAGAAGCAAAAAAGGATTTGAGGTTCCATTACACAAATGGTTAAGTGGGAAATTTAATTCAGAGATCGAAAATAAGATCCTTAATAAAGAAAAAATTGAATCGGAAAATATTTTAAACTACGCTTATATTGAAATGCTGAAAGAACAATTACATTCTAAAAATCCGGGCGATAGCGCTGCTAAACTATGGGCTGTTATTGTGTTTGAAAGCTGGTTAACTAATTTTAAAGACTATATAAAATAATGCCTAAGGTACTGCGTATCATCAACCGTTTTAATTTAGGGGGCATTACTTACAATGTTTCTTACCTCAGTAAATATTTACCTGATGAATACGAAACGTGTTTAATTGGCGGACCTGAAGAAGAAGGCGAAGAAAGCTCTTTATATATTCCTGAATCTTTAGGTTTAAAACCAATACTTGTTGAGGAATTAAAACGCAGCATTAACCCTTTTGGAGATTATTTCGCATACAAAAAAATAAAAAAAAGAATTAAAGAATTTAAGCCGGATATTGTACATACACATGCCAGTAAAGCCGGTGCTATTGGACGTTTAGCCGCTGCAAGCTGTAAGGTTCCTGTAATTGTTCACACCTTTCACGGACATGTTTTTAAAGGCTATTTTTCGGGATTTAAAACCCATATTTTTAAAGCTATTGAGCGGTATCTTTCTAAAAAGAGCAGTGCTATTATTGCTATAAGCGAGATACAAAAAAAAGAATTGACGCAGGAATATAAAGTGTGCGATGCAAACAAAACACATGTTATAAAACTGGGTTTCGACCTACAAAGATTTACAGATAATAAAACTGAAAAAAGAAAAAAATTCAGAAAAAAATATCTTTTACAGGATAATGAATTAGCACTTGTTATTATTGGAAGATTAGCACCCATAAAAAATCATTATTTATTTATTGATGCCATTGAACATCTCGTTAAAAACTCTGACAAAAAAATAAAGGCATTTATTGTTGGTGATGGCGAAACCAAGAATGCTCTTATCGATCACATTAAAAATAAAAATTTAAGTTTTGCAACACAGCCTGATGCTAAAGCTCTTTTTACATTTACAAGCTGGATCCGCGAGGTGGATGTAGCGTTAGCAGGAGCTGATCTTGTTTGTTTAACTTCTAAGAACGAAGGCACGCCTGTTAGCTTAATAGAAGCCCAGGCATCCGGAAAATTTATTATAACCACTAACGTTGGTGGTATTAAAGATATTCTTAATCCAAAGTGCGGTTTGCTTTCAGAAGCAAATGATGCAGAAACATACAAGAAGAATTTATTGCACGCTGTAACAAATTTTGAAGAAATTTCTAAAACGGCAAACGCCGCAAGTGAGGAAGTAATTAAAGAATTTAGTTATACGAGGTTGTGTAAAGAGATGGATGCACTGTATAAATTGTTATTAGACAAAAAATAAATGACAAAGGATTAAAGACCGCGATGTGTCTTTATCATTAATCTATCATTTGTCCTTTTAGAACTCGCTCTTTAAATGGAATTTAACATCTGGAAATTTTTCCTGTGCCATTTGCAACAACCAGGGGCTCTCTGCTAAAAATACCGGCCTGCCTTCTTTATCTAAAGCAATATGTGCATTTCTGTCCTGCATAAAAGCATCTAATTTTTTCTTGTCATCTGCACTTATCCAAAGCGCTTTAAATAAACTAATCTGGTCAAAGCTTGCACTTGCATTGTACTCTGATTTTAAACGGTGCTGAATAACTTCAAACTGTAAAGCACCAACAGTACCAATTACTTTTCTACCATCTACTTTACGTGTAAATAATTGCGCAACACCTTCATCAGTTAATTGCTCTAAACCTTTTTGAAGCTGTTTGGTCTTCATTGGATCAGTATTGGTAACATACCTGAATAACTCAGGAGAAAAGCTCGGAATACCCTTAAACTGAAAGTTAGCACCTTCTGTTAACGTATCGCCAATTTTAAAATTACCCGCATCATACAAACCAATTACATCGCCGGGATACGCTTCATCAATAACTGATTTTTGCTGGGCCATAAAAGCAGTAGGATTACTAAAGCGTAATTCTTTTTTATCGCGTACGTGATGGTAATATTTATTTCTCTCGAATGTACCTGAACAAATTCTTAAAAATGCAATTCTATCTCTGTGTTTTGGATCAAGATTTGCATGAATTTTAAAAACAAAACCGCTAAATTTTTTATCATCCGGTTTTACAATGCCGTTATCTGTATCACGCTCCTTAGGACCTGGGGCTATTTCCACAAAACAATCCAATAATTCATTGATACCAAAGTTATTTACAGCACTTCCAAAAAACACTGGACTTAAAATTCCATCCAGATATTTTTGAGTATCCAAAGTATCATAAACACCATCAATAAGATCAACATCTGCTCTTAATTGCTCAGCAAAATCAATGCCTACTCTTTTATCAATTTCTTTATCGTTAATATCTTCTATCTTCAAACGCTCTTCAACGGTTGTTTTACTATCGCCTGTAAAAAGATTTAAAGATTTATCGGTTAAATTGTAAACACCCTTAAACGATTTACCAATGCCAATTGGCCATGTAAGCGGGCGCACTTTTATTTTTAATTCTTTTTCAATTTCATCTAAAAGATCAAAAGGATTTTGTCCTTCACGATCCATTTTATTTATAAATACAATAACCGGTGTATTACGCATGCGGCAAACCTCCAGCAATTTGCGGGTTTGCGGCTCAACGCCTTTTACGCAGTCAATAACCATGATTACACTATCTACAGCACTAAGTGTGCGATAAGTGTCCTCCGCAAAATCTTCGTGGCCGGGTGTATCTAAAATATTTACTTTGTAATTTTTATAATCAAAGGCCATTACCGAGGTTGAAACCGAGATACCACGCTGCTTCTCGATCTCCATGAAATCAGAAGTTGTAGATTTTTTGATCTTGTTTGATTTTACTGCACCGGCTGTTTGTATAGCACCACCAAACAACAATAATTTTTCGGTTAATGTTGTTTTACCTGCATCGGGGTGAGCAATGATGGCAAAAGTTCTGCGTCTGTTTATTTCCTCTATAAAGGTCATTTTATCTAATGGGGCGCAAATATAAATATTAATGTATTTTAAACCATAAAAAAGAAATCAGAGTTTGTAAATACCTTCGACAAAACATCAATAATCACCTGTTTAAACCCCTTTTTTTGAAATATAATTATATCTTTGCTTCTTATTAAAAGCATAAAATGAGAAACCTCTTCACCTTAATTTTACTTTCAGCAACATTTTACGTTCAATCACAAACAAAAACCGGGGGTACTTATAAAGAATACTTCCAGGAAGGATCGTATCTTTTGCTTGAAGATAATTTTATAGGTGCCCAGGAAAATTTTGAAGCGGCTTACTTATTAGATTCTTCAAACGCAAATGTTAATTATATGTTGGGCGTTTGTTATTTACATTCTGCATTACAAAAACCAAAGGCAGAATATTATTTGGAAAAAGCAGTAAAAAACGTTTCCCGTACTTACAAAACAGATGATGCCGCTGAAAAAACGGCAGCGCCTTTAGCGCATTTATATTACGGAGAGGCTTTACACATTAACTACAAATTTGATGAAGCTATTGTACAATACGATGAGTTTAAAAAATTTGTAAGTGCTAAGGATAAAGAATGGATGAAAATGGTGGTACGCCATAAAGAGACAGCCGCTTATGCAAAAGAGTTAACAGCTTACCCAATGAATGTGCAGATCACAAACCTTGGTGATAGTGTAAATAGCCAATTTCCAGATTACAGCCCGGTTTTAAGTGCAGATGAGCGTATGCTGATCTTCACAACCCGTCGTCCAAATACAACAGGTAGCTTTAAAGAAGTTAACGGTTTGTATAATGAAGATGTAATGGTGTCTTATAAAGATGATAATGGCAAATGGTCATCTCCGCAATCGATCTCTCCAAACATCAATACAAATGGTATGGATGCGGTTATTAATCTTAGTCCTGATGGCCAAACATTGATCCTTTACAAAGATGGTGGCGAAGGTATGGCAGGAAATATTTACTACAGTAATTTTGACGGTAAAGATTGGACAAGCTTAAAAGAATTTGGATCAGATGTAAATACAAAATACCAGGAATCACATGCGTGTTTAAGTGCAGATGGAAATATTTTATTTTTTGTATCGGAAAGACCGGGTGGTTACGGCGGAAAAGATATTTACCGTTGCTTACGCTTACCAAATGGAATATGGAGCAAAGCATTAAACATGGGCCCATCCATCAATACAGAGTATGATGAGGATGGTGCTTTTATTCACCCGGACGGGATCACTTTTTTCTTTTCATCAAATGGTCATAAAACAATGGGAGGCTATGATATTTTTTTCGCAACCTTAAATCCCGATAATAAATTTTCAGAAGTAACCAACCTGGGTTACCCCATCAATACTACAGACGATGACATTTATTTTGTAACCTCACCAGATGGTAAAAGAAGTTATGTATCATCAGCAAAAGAAGGTGGTTATGGTGAGAAAGACATTTACATGATCTCCATTCCCGGCGCAAGAGAAAAACCTCTTGCTTTATTTAAAGGCCAGATCATTCCCGCTGATGGAGAAAAATTACCCGAAGATATTACCATTATTGTAAAAGATAAACAAACAGGTGAGACTATAGGCTCATACAAACCAAAATTAGTGAATGGTACCTTTGCAACTATTTTACCTCCGGGTAAAGAATACAATTTTTCTTACCAGGCACCTGCAGGCGAAGAGTTTTACAACGAAGATGTATTTGTAACAGGCGATCTTACTTACCAGGAAATTGCCCGCGAAGTTAATTTAGAGCCGGTAAAATTATTAGGAAGGATTGCTGCGAAGAAAAAAACAATTACACTCAGTCCTATTGTTTTGGATAACGCTAAATCAAAAAAACCGGTTATTGGTTCAAAAATAATTTTGCAGGAAATTGGTGGCGAAACTCAAACAATTAATGCGAATGCGCAAGGAAAATACGAAGTAATTAATTTAAAACCGGAAAAAAAATATACTATAATTGCAGAAGTTAACGGTAAAAGATCTCCGGTTGCAGAATTAAATACTATTGGATTAAAATCAGGAAAAGTAATTAACCAGATCTTGTATGTAGATGGTGGTAGATCTGAAACAATAACAGTCAAAGAAATAGTATTGGATGTTGCAGTAAAAAATTCTAAAACCAAAAAAGGAATTGCCAATGCATCTGTAACATTAACGGATGCTGATGGTGTTAAAATAGATGCTACAACGGATGAAAAAGGTAATGCAAAAGGAATTGCTTTAACTGCAGGTACCAAATACAAATTAATTGCAATAAGCGAATCATCTACTTCTGAAGAAACAACTTTTACAACACCTGCAAACTCACTAAAACCAATAAGTAAAACTTTATTGATAGGACAGATTGCAATTGCAGGCAATAACAACAACGCTAATAATTCCACAAGTACCGATGTTCCGTCTGATCTTCCACCGAGTGAGTATGAATTTTATTTTACTTATAACAAGAAAAAGATCAATGATGCAGATGCTGTTTGGACAAACTTTATTGATAAAGTTGCTGAACTAAGCAAACAAAAAACCGTAACGGTTAAGATCAATTCAAGCGCATCGCGTGTACCAAGCCGCAGAGGTAATAAAAATCTTGCTTCTGCCCGTGCTAAAAAATTACAGGCTAGTATTAAAGAAGTAGTGGCTGCTAAAGGTGGTGATGTTTCTAAAATTAAATTTATAAGAAGTGCAAAAGTGAGTGGGCCTAAATACCGTGGTGACTTTAACTTAGGAAGAAAAAAATATGAGAAGTTTCAATTTGTAAAAGCAAAAGCGAGCTAGATTAAACTAAATATTCACAAATAAAAACCACCGTTAATTATGGTGGTTTTTATTTTTAGTACCTTTACGCGATGAATTCTGCAGAGTGGTTTAAAGATTGGTTCAATTCGCCTTATTATCATTTACTGTATAATAACCGCAACGAAGATGAAGCAGGATTTTTTATTGATAATCTTTGCTCTCATTTAAACCTGGCAAAAGATGCAAGAGTTTGGGACCTGGCTTGTGGAAAAGGAAGACATGCCATTGCACTTAATAAAAAAGGCTTTAATGTAATAGGTACAGACCTCTCACGTAACAGTATTAAAGAAGCATCTCAAAATAGCAATCCTACTTTGGATTTTTATGTGCATGATATGCGCGATCCGTTCAGGATAAATTATTTTGATGCCGTGTTTAACCTGTTTACAAGCTTTGGTTACTTTGAGAATTACAATGATAATTTTACAGTATTTAAAAATGTAGCAAAAGCATCAAAACCAAATGGCTATTTTGTGTTAGATTTTTTTAATTCAGAAAAGGTAATTGCAGGCTTTAAACCCAATTACATTGAACAAAGAGGAGACATTACATTTAAAATAGAAAAAAAAATTATCAATAAAGCTATTTTAAAACATATTGAATTTAAAAACAATAATAAAGAATATTACTTTGAAGAATCGGTTTCGCTTTTTAACAAGGACGACTTTGAAGATTTTGCACAAAAAGCAGGTTTAACGATAGAAAAAGTGTTTGGTAATTATAAATTAGATAACTTTGATCCGCAAACTTCTGAACGTTTAATATTAGTATTTAAAAAATAAAATTGAATCCAATACTTTCCATAATTTGTTTAATAGCGCCAATAGTTTTGGCCGGTGGCATTGCTTTACAAATAAAGATCAACCAGGTTAATTTAAGACTATTATTAGCATTTAGTGCCGCTTATTTATTTGCCCTTTCGATAATGCATTTATTACCGGAGGCATTCGAGCTGGGCAATGTAAAACAAATGGGTTTGTTTATTGTACTTGGTTTTTGCCTTCAGTTATTGATAGATACATTCAGCACCGGTATTGAACACGGGCATGTACATTTGCACAGTAGCGAATGTAAAAATCATTTACCAAAAGGAATTATCATTGGCTTATTGTTACACTCGTTTTTAGAAGGTTTACCGATCTATAATTTAAAAGCAGATCATACATCAACAATAAACAATCAATTGATCTTAGGGCTTGCTTTACATAATATTCCCATTACTATTGCCTTTGTATCTTTATTAAAAGAACATGAATCAAAAAATTCTAAAAAATGGGGCTTGCTCCTGCTCTTCTCAATAATGACACCTCTTGGCTATTTTACAAGCTATGCCTTACAAACGTTTGGATTAAACAATTATCAAACTTACAGTCAAATTGCATTTGCGGTTGTTATAGGTATTTTCTTACATATTTCAACAGCTATTTTATTTGAAACAAGTGAACATCACAAATACAATAAAACAAAGGTATTAATGATGGCAGGAGGGATAATTTTAGCTTACCTTATTAGTTAATGCAAAACGATACATTATTTGCAGATGTTATTGTTCCTTTAGGGGTACCAAACAAATACACTTACAGGATTCCTAAAGAATTAAATGCTACTGCCGAGATTGGTAAACGCGTTTTAGTACAGTTTGGAAAAACAAAAATTTACACCGGTATTATTTACAAGATCCATTCTAATGCACCAAAAGAATACCAGGCAAAATATATTGATACCCTTTTAGATGATCATCCAATAGTAAATGAAACACAATTAAAATTCTGGGATTGGATCTCATTTTATTATTGCGCTAACCCCGGTGATGTAATGAATGCCGCATTGCCATCAGGATTAAAATTAAGCAGCACATCGCATGTACAATTAAATCCGGATTTTAATTTTGAGGAAATAGACCATAGCTATTTTAATGATAAAGAACATTTTTTAATTGAAACACTTCACGCAACAAGCAATTTAAGCTTTGATGATGTTGCAGAACTTTTAAAGCAAAAATCAGCGCAAGGCATTATAAATACGTTAATAAAAAAACGGGCAATTATTGTTTATGAAGATGTAAAAGATAAATACAAACCAAAATTACAATCTTTTATACGACTTGACGAAAAATACAAGAACGAAAAACTATTAAGCGAAATATTAGGTCAGCTGGAAAAGAAAGCATTTAAGCAAGCAGAAGCTTTGCTTTATTTTTTACAATTACAAAAAAACAAAGATGTAATTGTAAACGGTTGGATCAAAAAAACCGAACTTGCCAAGAAGGTTGAAACCACCGCTATTTCGGCATTAGTAAAAAAATCAGTTTTCATTGAAGAACAATTTGAAGTTGGCAGGTTATTATTTGAAAAAAGCAGTAACGTTATAAAAGCATTAAGCAAAGCGCAACAGGAAGCTTACGAAAAAACAAAAGCGGGCTTTAAAGATAATAAACCTGTATTGTTACACGGTGTAACCGGAAGCGGTAAAACAGAAATTTACATTCAATTAATAAAAGATACAATTAAGGAAGGTAAACAGGTGTTATTTTTAATTCCCGAAATTGCATTAACCACACAATTAATTACACGTTTAAGAGCTGTGTTTGGCGAACAGGTGGGTGTTTATCACTCACGTTTTAGCGAGAACGAACGTGTGGAGATATGGAATAATGTTTTATTAAACGGGGCTCAAGACAAAGAACTCAAGATACAAGACGAACCCGAGACAAACCAGGAATTAGAAACATCAAACAAGGAGCATCAATACAAAATTATCTTAGGGGCGCGTTCTTGTTTATTTTTACCATTTAATAATTTAGGATTAATAATTGTTGATGAAGAACATGATAATTCTTTTAAACAACACGATCCTTCTCCCCGTTACAACGCAAGAGACTCTGCTTTATATTTAGCAACACTCCATAAGGCACCTGTTCTTTTAGGTAGTGCCACGCCTTCGGTAGAAAGTTATTATAATGCAGGGCAGGCAAAATACACATTGGTTGAATTAAACAATCAATACGTTGAAAGCGGTGGTACAAATATTGAAGTGTGCGACATTAATTTCTTTGAACGTTCAAATCAAATGAAAGCTTGTTTAACACCACCTTTATTTACGGCTATTGAACATGCACTTTCAAAAAAACAACAGGTAATTTTATTTCAAAACAGAAGAGGTTTTGCGCCTTATACAGAATGCAAACAATGTGGGCATGTGCCTCATTGCATACAATGTGATGTTTCGTTGATCTATCATAAACATTCTCAAAAATTAACTTGTCATTACTGCGGTTATTCTATTGCACCGCCAAAGACCTGTTCTGCCTGCGGTAGTAATAATCTTCAGTACAAAGGTATGGGTACCGAAAAAATTGAAGAAGATATTGAAGTATTGTTTCCTAAAGCAAAAGTGGCAAGGATGGATCTTGACAGTACGCGCAGTAAATATGCTTACAAACAATTAATAGATGATTTTGAAGGTGGTAATATTGATATTTTGATAGGCACGCAAATGGTAACCAAAGGCCTTGATTTTAATAATGTAAGTGTTGTTGGTGTTTTAAATGCCGATTCTATTTTAAATTTTCCGGATTTCAGGTCATTCGAAAAAGCGTTTCAATTAATTACCCAGGTTAAAGGCCGCGCAGGAAGGGATACAGAGAAAGGAAAAGTATTTATTCAAACCACACAACCGCAACATCACGTGATTAATTATGTTTCAGAAAATAAAATAAAAAACTTCTTTGCCGACACATTAGCTGAAAGACAGCAGTTTAACTATCCACCTTTTTCGCGCCTGTTCGAAATAAATGTAATTTCTAAAGATGTAAATGAAGTTAACCATTTAGCCAATGAATTATTTTTATTGCTAAAACCAACTTTTAACGAGAATTTATTAGGCCCCGAATTTCCTTTAATATCAAGGATCAAGAACCAATACTACAAACGCATC
This sequence comes from Bacteroidota bacterium, assembly GCA_013816615.1. Lineage (GTDB taxonomy): Bacteria > Bacteroidota > Bacteroidia > B-17B0 > Aurantibacillaceae > Aurantibacillus. The sequence goes on along the minus strand of JACDED010000064.1, from coordinate 4,828 downwards.
TTAATTAAAACATCTAAAAAAGAAACTACGTTAAGCACCAGGCAAATTGTTTTTACCGCGTTGGATAATCTGCAAAATAATTTTAAAGACTGGCGTTACAAGGTATCAATAGATGTAGATCCAGTTTAGTGAAGCTGTCATGCTGACGCAGGAAGCATCTTCGTATGAGATCCCTCCTTTGTCGGGATGACAATCAAAAAAAAAGCTACTCCTCTAAAATTTCTTTAAGTTTTTTTATTTGATCAGGTGAACCTAAAACAAAAATTTTTGATTGAGGTATGATCTGCGTTTGAGCATTTGGGTTAACAATGTATTCACCCGTAGCTGTTTTAAATCCAATAATATTAGCGCCGCTTTTATTCCTGATCTCAAGATCTTTTAATGTTTTATTTTTTAATCTATCTGATATTGAATCAAAAGAAATCTCTTCAAGATTAATACTATCTGATCGTTGTGCGGTAATAAGATCTAAAAACTCCATTACATCCGGCTTCATAACCAAACTGGCCATATGTGCACCACCTACTTTATCGGGCATTATCACATTATCTGCTCCGGCAATTTTTAATTTAGCATCACTGCCATCGTCGCTTGCGCGTGATATAATAGTTAATTTAGGATTTAAATTTCTTGCTGTTAATACAATAAATACATTAGCAGCATCTGTTGGCAAGGTTGTAATCAACGCTTTTGCTTTCATGATACCAGCTTTTAATAGCACTTCATCCTGCGTAGCATCACCATTTAATATCAGATCGGAAAAACGATGGCTGCTTCCTGAAGTTACCTTTTCATCATCTTCAACCACCACAAAACGTTTATCGTGTTTCTTTAAAATTTGCGCAGCCTGTTTACCATTACGGCCATAACCACAAATAATAACATGATCGGTTAATTTTTCTACTGCTGCGTTCAAACGTTTGTTTTTAAAGAATATATTAAGCTCGCCATCTACTATAAATTTTGTGATAGAAGACACAGCATAAGCAAATGTAACAAAACTTGTTATAATTAAAAAGGAAGTAAATAGTTTACCGGCAACAGAAAGTGGCTCAACTTCACCATACCCAACAGTAGCAATTGTGATAACGGTCATGTAAAAAGCGTTCAGCCAAGTATATCCATCAATTATTACATAACCAACAGTACCTACAATGATCAAACCAATTAGTAAGTATATTGGGATCATAAAGCGGAAATATTCCCTAAAAAAATTCATTATGCCTGTATTTCAATTATTACTGTTGTTCCTTTATTTAATGTAGAATCAAAATGTACCGTTCCGTTTATAAACTCAACACGTGAAATAATATTTTTTAACCCAATACCTTCAAAAGAATTTATTTTAGATGTATCAAAACCTATACCGTTATCATCTATAATTATCGAAAGCTCTTTTTCATGTTTTATAAGTTGTAATCCAATTTCAGTTGCTTTTGCATGCTTAATAATATTGGCCACAACCTCTTGTATTACCCTGTACAGCACTGTTTCTTTTTCCTGTTCTAATCTTTCGGTTAAACCAACTATCTCTAAATTTACTTTTAAATTCGGAGTTCCCTGTATTTTTGTAATAAATTCTTTTATGGCACTGGCTAAGCCTAATTTAATAAGCGTATTTGGCATCATGTTATGGGATACGATCCTCACCTCTTTTACAGAATCATCAATCAGATCTAAAGCCGTTTTAAATGCTTCTTTTTGCTTCTCACTCTTCAGATCGATTTGCGATTCTAAACCGCTTAAATTTAATTTTGCCGCCGATAAAATTTGTCCAACACCATCATGAAGATCCTGTGCAATACGGCGGCGTTCTTTTTCTTCTGCTTCCATAATTGCTTTTGAGCGGATCTCTTTTTGTGAAGCAATTTCCGCATCCAATTTTGCCTGTTGCTGGATCTGCTTTTTACGAAAGACCATAACTGCAAGTATTCCTGATAATAAAAGCAGTACAATAACAGATATGATTATTATGTTCTTTATAAAATTTTGTTTTTCCTGGGCCTCGATCTCTGCTTTATTTTTAGCCAGTTCAAGATCCTTCTTCTCCACATCAAATTTTGTTTGAGCTTCGGAAAAGCGTAAAGCAACATCTTTTGTAAAAACAGAATCTTTCAATGCAGTATGTTTATCAAAATAAAGAGTTGCCTTTTCGGGATCTTTCTTTTGAATGTACAATTCGGTTAAATATTTACAGGCAGTTAATTCAGTTTCGCCACTGCCTAATTTTTTTGCTACTTCAAGCGCATTTAAAAGAAGTGTTTCTGCTTCTATATACTTTCCTTTTTCAATATAAAGACCGGCTAAACTGCTTTCGCCAAAAGCGAGCAACTCAAGATCTTCAATTTTTGTACTTATTTTAATTGAAGCATTATAATTTATCTCTGCATTTTTAAGATCCCCTTTTGTTTGATAAGCTGAGCCTATATTGGTATAAGCGGTTGCCACATTTGTTTGGTCACCAATTTCCTCAAAGATCTTTTGTGCTTCTTTATAACTATAGATACTCGAATCAACAGCGTTTAAATTTTTGTAATTATCGCCCATCATGGCCATTGTAAGGGCCTGATTTTGGCGATACGGAATTGTGCTACCTTTTATTGCAAAGGCTTTTTTTAAGTAAATATTACTTAATTTATAATTTCCAATACCTGTATAACTTGTAGCAATAGAATTACAAGTAATTGCAACATAATAATTCTTTTTTAATTCTTCATAAAGTTTAAGTGCCTCCAATTGCAATTCAAGTGCATTTGCAAATTCGTTATTGTGTCCTTTAATGCTTGCCAGGTTTATTAAAGCGCCAGCAATATCTTTTTTATTACCCGCTTTCCTGGCTGTAAGTAATGCTTTTTCAGCAAATCCCTGCGCTTTACTGATCTCTCCTTTAAATAAATAAATACCGCAAAGATCGCTAAATGCGCGTACAATCCACTTTTGATTATTTGCAGCAGTGGCTTCATCCAGTAATTTATTAGCGTAATTAAGAGCAAGTGTTTTATCTGTTTCCTTTAAATTCCATGATAAAAAAGTATAAGCGTTAAAGCGAATGGAATCAACCTTTGAAGTAGTGAGTGCTGTCAAGCTATCAATATATTTTTTATCCTGCGCAGAATACTTTACAGATAAAAGAAGCAATACACTAATTAAAACAACTTTTACGATTTTCATGTGAGCACTAGATTCTTTTATAAAAGCGTGTTATTGAATTGTAGATTTAAATATAACACAATAGCTTTTCTTAAAAAAATTTATTTTGCTGATCAACCAATTGGTATTTCAACAATAACATTGGTACCTCTGCCGGGTGTAGAATCAAAGTGCACAGAACCATTTATAAATTCAATTCTTGAAATAATGTTTTTTAGTCCTATGCCTTCAAACAGGTTTATTTTAGACGTATCAAAACCAACACCATTATCTTCAATAATTATCGAAAGCTCTTTTTCATCTCTTATCAATTGAAGTGTTAATTCAGTAGCTTTTGCATGTTTTATAATATTTGCCACAATTTCCTGGATCACCCTATACAGAACAGTTTCTTTTTCCTGCTCAAGACGATTATCCATTCCCACTATTTCAAGATTTACCTTTAAATTAGGCATTCCCTGTATCTTTGTAATAAACTCTTTTACCGCGCTGGCCAATCCAAGCTTTAATAAAGTATGTGGCATCATGTTATGTGAAACAGTTCGCACTTCTTTTACCGAATCATCTACAAGAGCGATAGCATTTTGTAAAGCGACCTCTTCTTCGGGATTTCTTATTTTCAATTTACTTTCAAGACTGCTTAGATTTAGTTTGGCTGCTGAAAGCAATTGCCCTACCCCATCATGAAGGTCTTTTGCAATGCGGATCCTTTCTTTTTCTTCGGCTTCTATTACTGCTTTTGAACGAATATCTTTTTGCCTGGCAAGCTCTTCGTTAAGCGCTGCTTTTTGTTCAACTTGTTTTTTACGATAAATAATAGTTGCTATAAATGCCAGAAGTAGTAATAAGATCACCACCGAAACTATAATAATATTTTTTATAAAATTTTGCTTTTCTTTTGCTTCGATCTCTGCTTTATTTTTCGCAAGCTCCAGGTCCTTTTTTTCTACTTCGTACTTAGTTTGTAATTCTGCTATCTGCTCTTTTTCTTTAATGCTCATTATACTATCCTTCATTTCCTGGTAAGCGATACGATAAGTCAGTGCCAGTTTTGGCTCGTTCGCTTCCTGGAATAAAAAAGCAAGCATTTCGTAGGCCGACATAACACCTTCTTTATCTCCCAGGTTATTTAATATACCGAGACCTTTGTTTATATATTCTTCGCCTGTTTTAAAATCTCTTAAAGCCGAATAAGCATTGCCAATATTTATATATGTGGTTGCAAGTGTATTGGAATCAAGAACCTCTTTATCAATTTGGAGGCATAACAAATAATATTCTTTCGCTTCTTTAAATTTTTTGAATTCAAATTTAAGATCACCCATACTTGAGGTTACCATAGCCTCACTACTAACATTGCCAAACTTTTTGTGCAGTGCTAATGCTCGTGAATAATAGTACATAGCAGAATCTTCTTTCTTTTTGTGTTTGTAAACATTGCCAATATTCTGGTAGGTAGAGGCCAGGCCCCGCTCATCTGTTTCTTTACGGATATCTACAGATCTTAAATAATAACTTAAAGCCTCATCCGGCTTCTCGAGGTTTTTGTAAATAATACCAAATTCATATATAATATAGTCCAATTTTGCTTATTTGATTTTATTTGCTATATTTGGACTATATTATAAATGGATATTATGGCTTTACCAAAAAAAATCTATGTAAAAGAAAGCATTAA
>JACDED010000246.1 GCA_013816615.1 Bacteroidota bacterium | reverse complement strand
AGGCTGTACAAAGGTATTTTACCGCGTGTAATTTTAAATTCAATTGGTTTTTTTATTCCGGCGCGTAAAATGCTAACGTTTACGATGCTGCCGCTTTTGCCACGCAATTTATCAAACACATCTTTACTGGTAACTTTTTTACCCGTAATATTCTTGCCTTCCACTTTAATTAATTTATCGCCTGCTTTTATGCCAAGCTTCTCAGAAGGCCCGCCAATTATAGGGTTTATAACCCGTATAGTGTCATTAATAATATTAAATTCAATGCCAACGCCGTCAAAATTTCCTTCTAACGGTTCGTTAACGGCGCTAAAATCAGCAGCGGGAATAAAATCACTATGCGGATCAAGGCTTTTTAGCATCGATGTAATGGTTTTATTTTCCAGTTGTGTTCTGTTAACCGTATCTACATATTGCTGTTCAATATAATCCAATAAGTTATTTATTTTGTTGCCATCGCTTTTTTTGTTCAGCGCAGTGTTTAAGCCCGAAAAATTGGCGTTAAACGTAAAATAGTAACCAATGCCCACTCCAAGGGCAAGAATAATGGCAAAATATAAGGGCATTAATGGATTAAACTTTTTTTGTGAGTTTTCTTCCGGGTTATTTTCAGTCATCGACACGATCTATTTCGTATTTTTGTATTAAGTCTCAAATGTAATTAATTAGTGGCTTTCATTTTAAATTATAACGTATTTTAATAAATGAATTTTAGGAATATAATTTTAATATCGTTTATCTTTTTAGTAGCGTTTGTTGCGTGTAATAAAAAGTCAAAAACCCAAAACGCGAGTGATAATCCTGTACCTTATGTACAAGTGGATATGACCATTTATCCAAACGACCCCTTATATTTTAAAATACAGGCTATAGGCGGTTGGATGTATGTAAATGGTGGTATTAACGGTTTGATCGTTTATCGTAAATCACAGCAGGAATTTGTGGCTTTAGAGAGAACATCCTCTTACTTACCCGATAATCCTGCGGCCAAAGGCAAAGTAATGCCAGATAATTTTACAGTGCGGGATACAATTAGCGATTCACGCTGGCAAATGTATGATGGCACAGTTTCACAGGGCCCGGCAGCATGGCCTTTGCGTGTTTACGGTACCAATTACGATGGTAATTCGTTACGTATCAGGAATTAGTTTTCTTTTTTGTTTCGAATGTAACCGGTACAGATCCTGTCTTCCAGCTGGTGGTATTTATTAAATGCAAAATATCTTTCTTAATAAAATCAACAACAATTCTTAACGAATCAATATTGGGTATGCTGTTAAAGTAAAGTGCACCACGTAAAAAATGCTGCGTACTATCGGTTAAATAAAACTGAACAGATGAAGCTGTGTTGCCTTCAATATCAAATACCAAACCATATACCTTTGCGCTATCGCGCATTACAGTAATCTCATCAAGGCCTGTAGCCTTTACCTGGTGGCGGTTTGCAAAATTGTGAGAATCTTCAAGGTAAGTTGCAATATTATTATTTACTTCTTTGTAGCTTAAATGTACTGTGGCCTGGTATTTAGGAAACTCAAGGTTAAGCCAGCAGGCATCAGCGCCATTGTGCTTATCCTGTTTTATTTCTGCGTAAACAGGTATCTCAAATTTGTATGGGCAAATACTATCATACATCCTATATTTTTTTTCAGGAAAATTAATGCGAAAATAACCACGCGGTTTTGGTGAAAAAACTTCATCTTCCTCATCGCAGCCTGTAATAGTAAAGCCCAGGGCAAAAATTAAAACACAAAAAAAAGTTTTACTGTTTATTATCATATCACAAAAATAAATATCCGTATTAATTATAATACAGTAGCTGTGTTTTGTTTTAATTTTCTTTTGTTAATAAGGCAAACCTGCACTATCGAGGTTATCTAAGTTGGCATTCGAATCAAACCCTTTAATATCGCTATTACCCGCGCTTTTGCTTTGTAATATCACAAAGCTTTCACAATTAATTTCGGTAATTTGTTTTTTAGCACCATCCTTATCGTTCCATTGGCGCGTTTGTATCTTTC
>JACDED010000182.1 GCA_013816615.1 Bacteroidota bacterium | reverse complement strand
GAAACATATTCTTCTAAACCCTGACGCGTTAAAGTAGCTTCACCGCGTTCACCTGTAATTATTGAAGTAACACCTTTTTCTTTTAACCAGGCAAATAACCTTCTTAATTCCGCACGTAAAATCGCTGTATTATCCAAACCTGAAAATAAAGATTCGATAGTATCTAGTACAACGCGTTTTGCTTTTATGGAGTCAATAGCATGACCTAAACGAATAAACAAACCATCAAGGTCATAGTCACCGGCTTCATCAATTTCAGAACGTTCAACACGTACATGATCAATAATTATTTTTTTAGCTGCAACTAATTTTTCAAGATCAAATCCTAACGACCTTACATTTAAAGAAAGATCTTTAGACGTTTCTTCAAAAGACATAAATACGGCAGGCTCATTATAGTCCATAATACCTTTAATAAGAAATTGCATCGAGAGCAAGGTTTTTCCGCACCCGGCGCTACCACATATAAGTGTGGGTCTTCCTTTAGGAAAGCCGCCTTCAGTAATTTCATCTAAGCCATCAACACCAGTTGGTGTTTTAGGAAATTTAAAAGATTTACTAATTACTGATAAATCTGATTTGATATTTTTTTTCACAATGGATAATTTTTGAAATAATAATTACAATTTTTATGCAAAAATTACCTCAAGTTATACCAAAAATCTAACCGTTTGATTTAATGAAGATTAGTTTTAAAAATTAAATGCAAAAAATGTAATACTATTAAAAAAACGGGGAATTTTTTTCGCGAAAATAAAAGTGAGGATTTGATTCTATAATAATTGTTCCTGAAAGGAACATTAAGCGCTCTTATAAATTACTTCTGTTGACGCACCGGCTTCGCCAGAAATTATATGTGTATGTGCAGAACAAATATGTTGCATTGAATCAGCTGGTTTTTGGGTAAAACCGGATTTTGGGTAAGCACAAAACAACGCGAACTCTTCATTTTCACAAAAGCGATTCCATAAATGTTCTAATTGAACTGTGGCGCCATTATTACCTTTAGCCCAAAGCAATGCAACCATCTCACCAAAAGCTCTTACTTTATTGTTATTTTGTTTAGCTTCCTTCATCAACTTACTTATAGTATCTACAAATAACACTTCATCCGGCCACGCATGAATCATGAATCTGGAAAGTGTTTTTTCGGCATCCAAAGGAAAATATTTTTTTTCAGCAATTAATGTTTTAAGATCAAAACCATGAAATTCCAAACGTTCATTTAAAGCATTTAAATGCGATTGAGTAGCAATAATTATAACACTATCTCCTGCAATAAAACCACTACCCGCAAAACCTTCAAGTGAGCTCAAAAAAATAGTTTCATTCTCATATATCTGTAGCAGATGATTGCATGGGGCTATTTCACCCCAAAAATCCTGTGCGTTTTTTTTATTCCACATGTCTTCCTTTATCATTTTTAATCAAATTAGTTCCACGAATAATAGTGACAATAATCATACCATTTATTTGTTAAATAGTGGTACTCAAATATAATCAAAAAAAGAACACTCGAATACTTTCCGGTTTTCCTGAATTATAAAGGTATTTTGTTAATCAGGTAATAGTTATTTTGCTAAGTCTTGTTAAAAAGCAAAAAGCAATAATTGATTGTGTATATTTGTTATAGTGAGGGTGATCATACATATATTATTCGTTTCATTTTTTGTTTTAACTGTTTGTCCAACAGTGAGAGCATTAAATTGTAATAAAAAAATGACTTGTTCGGATTTACGCTCAGCCTGCGAGAGTGAGAAAACTTGTGAAAATGAAAAAGCCAACGATTGTCCAATAAAAATGTGTAATGCCTGCCCATGCTGTTTTTGTTGTTCGGTTTGTCCGGTAGAAAATAAAAAAATTGAAATAAAGGTTTTTTGTATTTCTATAAATAATAACCTTGCAGCAGATCAGTATATTTTATCTGATTTTGTTGCAGACTGTTGGCAGCCGCCAAAAACTGTTTAATTTAAAAAAGTATTAGTTAAGTAAAACAGTTTAATAATTTAAAATCAATAATCATGAAAAAGATAATTTTAATTGGTGCAACTATTTTAGTTGCCTCAACAGCCGTTTTTATGGCAGCAAACAGTAATTGTAAAGATGGATGTAAAGATTGCCCGATAGGTATTTGTAAGCCTGGCGGGGATTGTAACGGCACCAACTGCTGCAAAAAATAAATGGCAAAAAAGCTCCCTGAAACGGGAGCTTTTTGTATTTTTAGACTAAACAATAAAATACAAATGAAGATCGGGATAAAGCTGGCTATTACATTTTTCTTAATTGCATTTTTGTCAATGGCAGTTATTGGTATAATTAGCTATCTGAGAGCTAAACATTCACTTGAAAAACAATCGTTTGATAGATTAACAGCGTTTAGGGAATTAAAATCGGGTCAAATTGAAGATTACTTTCAATTAATAAATGATCATATCGTTACACTTGCTAAAAATCCTACTGTAATTGAAGCAATGAAAGACTTTGAAAAGGGTTTTAATAATGTAGAAAAAGAAATTAAATTATCCGAAAAGGAATTTACTGAAATTAAAAAAAGAGGGAATGATTATTTGCAAAAAGAATTTTTACCGAGGCTGAATAAAAATTTACAGGTAAAAGCTACTTTAAGCGACGAAGCAGAGTATGATAGGAATTGTATTATTTTAACGGATCTGTATTATGTAAAAAACCCAAACCCTATTGGTGAAAAACATAAACTTTTAAGCTCTAATGATGAAAGTTCGTATAGTCTTTCCCACACAAAGTATCACACTATGTTTAGAGATTTTGCAGAGAGGTTTGGATATTATGATATTTTTTTAATTGATGTGGAAACCGGTAATGTTGTTTATACGGTTTATAAAGAAGTTGATTTTGCTACATCGTTAATTGATGGGCCGTATAAAACCACAAATCTTGCAACAGCTTTTAATGCGGTTGCAAAAAGTGAAAATGAAAATTTTGTGTACCAGGTAGATTTTAAACCTTATCATCCTTCATACAATGCGCCATCGGCCTTTATAGCTTGTCCAATATATCATGAAGGTAAAAAGATTGGTGTACTGGCGTTTCAAATGCCTATCGAAAAAATTAATGATATAGTAACCAATAAAGAGAATTGGAAAAATGTAGGTTTAGGAAATACAGGTGAAACTTACATTGTTGGAGAAGATTTTAAGATCAGGAACCAATCACGTTTTTTAATAGAAGACAGTTTAAATTATTTTAAAATGTTGGGAGATATTGGTGAAGACAAAAAAGTTATCGAGCAAATTAAGAATTATCATAGTTCTATTGGATTGCAAACCGTTAAAACAACTGGTACCGAAGAAGCCTTAAAAGGTATAAATGATACAAAGATCTTCCCTGATTATAGAGGTGTATCTGTACTTTCAGCCTATAAGCCATTAAGCATTGCCGATATGCATTGGGTTTTGATGAGCGAAATTGACGAAGAAGAGGCTTTTGAACAGGTTACCGCTTTAAGAAATAATATTATTGTGGGTTTCTTATGCTTATTATTGGTTGTATTTGTTGTCTCCTATTTTGTATCCAAACAAATTACAAAACCATTAAACGAATTAACTTATGAGGCACTTGAACTTGCAGATGGAAATCTTGAAGTAGATGTAAAAACAGCGGGTAATGATGAGATTGGCATGCTTGCCAGCAGTTTTAAAAAGATGCAGGTATCGATCAATAAATTAATTCATGATCTGAAAGATATTAATCATAATCTGGAAGATAAAGTGTTAGAACGCACTGCTGAAGTAATGAAACAGAAGGATGTGATCGAAGAAAAACAAAAAGAAATTGTTGACTCTATCCATTATGCAAGACGCATACAAACTACTATTTTACCAGGCAATGAATATCTTGCCAAAAACTTGCCGGACTTTTTTGTTTTATTTAAACCTCAATCAATTGTATCAGGCGATTTTTATTGGGCCACACGTACCATAAAAAAAGAAGGTGATGAAATTTTGAGCGAACGCTTTTATCTTGCAGTTTGTGATAGTACCGGCCATGGTGTGCCAGGCGCATTTATGAGCATTTTAAATATTTCTTTTTTAAATGAGGCAATCAATGAAAAACAGATAACTGAACCACATGAAATATTAAACCATGTCAGAAAACGTTTAATTAAAAATTTATCACACGAAGGCGGGCAGGATGGTATGGATGGCGCAGTGATCTGTTTTGATAAAATGAAAAATACCATTACTTATGCCTCTGCACATAATGCACCAATAATGGTAAGAGATAAAAATATTATTGAGTTTAAAGCAGATAAAATGCCAATTGGTAAAGGCATAAAGACCGAAACATTCACTTTACACGAAATAGATTTTAAAAAAGGGGATACACTTTATTTTTATACGGATGGTTATGCTGATCAGTTTGGAGGACCAAAAGGTAAAAAATTCAAATATAAAACTTTAAACGCATTACTGTTAGAGAACAGCGATCTGCCGTTAGCAAAACAATCAGAGGTCTTGCTAAAGACCTTTAACGATTGGAAAGGCGAACTGGAACAAATTGATGATGTGTGTGTGTTTGCAATAAAAGTATAGTTTAAGAAGGCATAGCTATTGCTTCTTTATTAAATTTATTCCTGTATTCAATTGGTGATAAACCTGTAGTTTTTTTAAATACATTTCTAAAAGCTTTGGTATCTGAATAACCAACATCATACATTACTTCATTAATGTTTTTCTTACTGGTTTCAAAACTTTTTTTAGCAGCTTCTATTTTTACACGTTGTATGTATTCGATGATCGTGTTGTTAGTAGCCTTTTTAAAACGGCGTTCAAGACTTCTTCTTCCTAAAGCAAACATATCTGCCAGTTGTTCAACTGATAATTTATCCTGGAAATTACTTTCAATAAATTCCTGCGCTTTTCTTACAGGTTCATCTTCATGATCTTTTTGCCCTTTAAACATAATGAAAGTAGATTGATCATAGCGATCAATGTCTATTTCAAAATATTTAGAAGCAAGCACTGCCATTTCGCGATCGCTATATTTTTCTAAAATATATAATAATAAATTCCAGAAAGAATTCGCGCCCCCACTGGTATAAATACCATTCTCATCTGTAATAATTTTATCAGATACAAGTTCTGTATCAGGAAACATTTTTCTGAAATCATTTTCTGCATGCCAATGGGTAGAACATTTTTTTCCATTTAATAAACCTGTAGAGGCGAGTAAAAAAGTGCCAACACAAAGACTTGCTAGTTCAGAGCCAGCTTTATGCTGTTTACAGATCCATGCATTAAAATCTTTATTCATATCTATTACTTCAGTCCACTTACCATTCACTGGCGGAATAATAACCAGGTCTGATCTAAAATTTTCAGTAATATCTCTATCCGGAAAAACCTTAAATAATTTATCATATACATGCGCTTCTTTATCAAGGCCAACTAATTGTATATTAAATAAAGGTGCTTTTCCCATGCTTCTTAAAAAATCATTTGCTGTGCTAAATGCTTTGTAAGAGCCTTCAATACAGGTTAATGTTGCAGCTCCTTTTGGTACAAGAATAGATATGTTCTTTGTTTTCATATATCAAATGTAAAATAAATTATTGTCGCAATCAACCCCTCAAATTGCCGTTTTTACACCCCGCAAATTTTTTATCCAGCTGTAACTTTGTCTTCATAAATAGTATTTGAACTTTAAAATGAAAACACAAATTAATCCATACCTTATATTTAATGGTAATTGCAGTGAGGCCATGAACTTTTATAAAAAATGTTTTGGTGGCGATCTAATATTACAAACTGTAGGCGAATCACCAATGGCAGGGCAATGGCCGGAAAGCAGTAAAGACCGTATTTTACACGCCAGCCTGGTAAATAAAGATCTGTGTCTTCTGGCTTCAGATATGGGAACAGATAAAGTTGTAATGGGAAATGTAATTTCTCTGGCTTTAGGATGTAGCAGTAAAAATGAGATCGAGGTTTTTTTTGAAAGACTTTCGCAAGGGGGAAAGATCACACATCCTTTGCATGAATTTTTTGATGGCACTATTGGTGCATTAACCGATAAGTATGGCATGAATTGGGTACTAAAATTTTAAACCCTAAAAAATAAATAATTATAACAACAATTACAACAACAATTACAACAACAAACAAGAGAACAAAGATCATTTACTGGATATTTACAGGTTTATTCGCGGCATTTATGTTCATGTCTGCAATTCCGGATATAATGGTAATGCAACTAGCCGTAGATGGCTTTGCGGAAATGGGTTTGCCAAAATACCTGGTACCTTTTTTAGGTGTGGCAAAAGCTTTAGGTGTTATAGCAATTCTCGTTCCCGGCTTTCCAAGATTAAAGGAATGGGCTTATGCCGGTTTAATGTTTGATTTGATTGGCGCTATATACGGTATTATTTGTATTGGAAAACCAGCTGGTGATTGGGCGCCAATATTTATTC
>JACDED010000181.1 GCA_013816615.1 Bacteroidota bacterium | reverse complement strand
CAAACTGTTGTAGTAAATAATTTACCTGTTGTTACAGCTAACGTAACAAATTCAGTTGTTTGTGCAGGTAATCTTACAACGCTTAGTGGTGGTGGTGCTTTAACATATACATGGACAGGAAGTGTTACAGATGCAGTTGCATTTGCACCAACTGTTACAGATACTTATACTGTAACCGGTGTGGATGGAAACGGTTGCTTTAATACAGCGGTGCAAACTGTTGTAGTAAATAATTTACCTGTTGTAACAGCTAACGTAACAAACTCAGTTGTTTGTGCAGGTAATCTTACAACGCTTAGTGGTGGTGGCGCTTTAACATATACATGGACAGGAAGTGTTACAGATGCAGTTGCATTTGCACCAACCGTTACAGATACTTATACTGTAACCGGTGTGGATGGGAACGGTTGCTTTAATACCGCTGCACAAACGGTTATACTTAATAGTTTGCCAACGGTTTCGGTAGTTAGTAACAGTAGTTTAATATGTACAGGTCAAACAGCAACATTAATAGCAAGCGGTGCAAATACTTATTTATGGAATACAGCATCAACAAATACAATTATTACAGTTACCCCAAACGCAAATACAGCATATACAGTTACAGGAACCGATAACAACGGCTGTTCAAATTCTTTTGTTATTACCCAATCGGTTTCATTATGTACAGGAATTGCTTCCAATGCAAATCATTCAGTATTTAATATTTATCCAAACCCAACAAATGGTTTATTAAATATCAAAAGCAATAGCGATGTAAATTTAATTGAGGTTATTGATTTTACAGGTCGTATTGTTGTTTCTGAGCAAACACAAAGTCTAAACAACCTTATTTTAGATATCACATCTTTACAAAACGCAATTTACCTGGTGCGTATTACCAATGCTGAAGGAAATATAAACCAAAGCCGGATTGTATTACAAAAATAATTTTAGCATATATTTATCTTAAAAGGAAGCAGCAATGCTTCCTTTTTTTATTTTAGGAAACAATATGCTGCAATAAAATACGTTAGAGTTAAAATATGAGAAAAAAAATTAAACTTACTTTATTTTCACTGCTTTTTTTATTTACTAAATTTAGCGCACAACCCGACACTATGATCGTTTTTGACCTTATCACTCATAAAATAGACACTGTACTGCCTGTTACATTTAATCAATCAATTACGTTTGCTAAAACAGCATCGGCTGTTGGTATACTTGGAAACCAGGTTGCTTTAAGTTCAACGCCTCCAACTTCAAATTTATTTGCTGGTTCAGATTTTAGCGCTTTGGCAAAAGCTGTTTCATTTTTTAATATCAATGATTATCCTATTCGTACTGCTGTTGCTTTAAGAACTTACTCCAATGGTATTTCATCGCGCTTATGCTCCGGTATGATGGTAGCGCCAGGTTTTGTGCTTAGTGCAGGTCATTGTGCTTGTATTAGCGGTAATTTTAAGATCTACGATAGTGTACAGGCTATTCCGGCCTATAACAATGGTACAATACCAACTAATATTCCTTCCTCAATGGTAAAAAAAACATACATTTTTAAAACCTACTATGATAATACACATTGGGATGATATTGCGCTGTATGAATTAAAACAACCAATTGGTATTCAAACAGGTTGGGTAGGCATAGGCTTTAATTCTGCACCAAATTTTATAACAAACAAAGTGTTCCATAAATTCAGTTACCCCGGTGCGCCACAACCGAGTAATCCAAGTATGGTGTATAATGGCGATACGCTTTATTATAATTATGGATACATCGATGAAACGTCAGGTAACTATTCAATAAACTCTTCAAGTGCAGAAGGTGTTCCTGGACAAAGCGGGAGCTCTTTTTTATATACTGATAATGCAGATTATTATTCGGTAGGTGTATTTAATTTTAGTACAAATTATATTCATTTTAAGATCAATAATGCAGTATTCTATCAATTACAAAATATAATAGTAAATAACCCTCTCTCAGTAAAAGAAAATAAAAACGTATTTAATAATGTAAATTTTTACCCTAATCCTTTCCAAGGGCAAGCAGTTTTAGAATTTGAGTATAACCCAGCAGAACATTATGTCATACAAATTACCGATGGCCTTGGAAGAACTGTAGAAACGATAAATAATATTAATAATAGCCGCGTTACTATTCTTCAAAATAATCTTACTAAAGGTTTATATTTTTTGCAGTTAAATACGAAAGGCGGTTACAATTACAATTGCAAGATAATTATTAATTAAACCGGAAAAAGCTAATTTTTAATTACAGGTAATTAAAACTTTGGACAAGAAATAAGGATCGATTTCTTTTTCTTCTTCTTTTTGTTATTGCAGAACTGGTAAGAAAGACTTACTTCATGCGTTCCGTTAGAACTTATATTCGTTAATTTTGAAACTGTATAGTCATATGAATATCCAATGTTTATTTTATCGGCAGAAACGCCAACCAGGATCACAATGGCATCGTTATTTCTGTACCATGGGTATGGTTTCTGTAAAGGAATACCACGATACCACGCGCCAATGACAAAATAATTTTTAGAATAATAAAAACCAATATCCATTTGCGTGAATTTTTTCTGGATCTTGAAATTACCAACAACACTTATTGAATTTTTTTCGGCACCTTTTTTATTTGATTGTGAGTCATCACCTTCCAATAAAAATTTATGACCTCCATGCAACTTAAATTCCCCGGGTAGTTTGCTGCTTTCTGTTAACAGAGATTGATCTGGCTTGGTAATGTGGTTGATCGCAAATCCTCCCCATGATTGTGAAGTGTAAAATAACATACCAATACTGGCATCAAAATATGTAGTTCTAATAACAGAAACATCTTCTACAGAATTGGCTGCACCGCCTCTTGCGATCTGATCACCAAAAACCAAAGCGCTATAATCAATACTTCTTTGTACTCCGCCGGCAGAAAAACCTGCGCGTGCGGCAAGTTTTTTGTTGAACTGAAGCTGGTATGCATAAAGCGCACTAAACTGAGTTGTTTTTAAATTTCCCGGCCCGGCTTTATCATTAAAAAATTGTAAGCCTATACCGCTGTTGATGCTTTTTACAAAGTGATCATAAGTTACCTGGTACGTTGTAAAACCTCCCGGTATTGCAGACCATTGGTTACGGTAATTCATAGTAAGTCGTGAACACGCATTTGCACCTGTAAAAGCAGGATTAAGATAAGTTTGTGCAGCATAAAATTGTGAGAACTGGTAATGTTGAGCTTTACCACTTATACAAAGCGTGAAGAAGAAAATAAACAGGTATATTTTTATTAATGACTTCACTATTTTGTGCTTTTAAATAATTCAAAATTCATTTCCTTATTATCAGGTGTAAATACTATATTCTTTACTATTGGCTCAATGCCTTCGCACTCAATTATTATTTTATACATTTTGTTATAGGTAGTAACTAAAACCATTGACATGTAATTTTTATTAAGCCTGTATTTTCCTTCAAGCTTTCCGGATTCAACATCATAAACTAAAAGTTGCAGGTCCTTTAATTCAGATTTTGGAACGTCGGAGGTGAATTTACAATAAGTAATTAATTGCGTTGTTTCATTAAAATTCGTTTGATAAATGTCTGCGTCACCATAACCACCTTCTCTACGCGATGTAAATAATGCATTTTGTTGATCAGCGGTTTTTATAAAATAAATATCGTCGTTGGTAGAATTAATTGGCATACCCATATTTTGTGTCTTTTCCCACCTGTTTGTTTCGGGGTTGTATTCTGTTTTAAAAATATCGTATTCTCCAATAGAGTTATGCCCTCTTGAGCTAAAATATAAAATATTATCGTTGTCAATGAATGGAGCATCCTCATCCATAATTGTATTTATTTCCGGTCCAAGATTACGGGGCAGGCTATATGTCCCATCCATAAATTTCCTTATTTTATAAAGATCTTTTCCTCCATAACCACCCGGCCTGTTACTTGAAAAAATGATCTCATCACCTTGTGGTGAAAAACACGCACTTGCTTCTAAATATTCTGAGTTTATTTCTGGTCCCATTTTCTGTGGTGCGCCCCATTTAATTCCATCGTGTTTGCAAATATAGAAATCACCACCTGTTTGCTTTTCATCAGTGCGGTAGATCATTAATTCGTTTCCTGAAGATGATATTGCAACACAGGCATCGTGTGTTTGAGTGTTAATTTCGTCACTGATCGAAACAGGCTTATTCCAACCGGAAGTTTCTTTTGCTGAAATGTAAATATCTTCAAAGTATCTTCCATATGGATCTGTTAATCCTCCTTTGCTATCCGGTCTTCTTGAAGTAAAAATAAGACTTCCGTTAGTATTCCATATTAAAGGAACATAGTCAGCGTACTGGCTGTTAACATTACTACCAAGGTTTTTTATTATAAAATTATTTTTTTTGCCTTCTTCAATAATAGCAGATTCTGACATTTTTATCCAGGTATTAACCTCGGTATTTTCAAACATCTCTTCAGTATTATTGGCTTTAAAAAAATAAAACTCTTCTAATGCTCTTCTGCATTGGCCGCTAAACAAATAAATTTTTCCTAAATAAAAATGCGACTCTGCAACTTTTGGTTTTGAGAGTTCAAAATATTTTAAGCTGCCTGTATCCATTTTATTTATATTAAATAAACATGAACCTGCTTTAAAATTTAATTCTTCATTATTAGGTGTGCGTTCCAGTAATTTTGAATATATTTTATAGGCGGATAAGAAATCCGCTTTTTCAAAAGCGTTATCTGCTTGTTTTAAATCATTCTTTATATTATTCTGAGAATAATTTATAAAAGAAAGATTCGTAATAAATAGTATAGTATAAAAAATTTTCAAATTCTTAACGCAATAAAGTAACACTTCCTGTTTTTTTATAAATCCGGTCATCAAAAAATTTCACGTTAGCTTTCCAAACATAAGCATCCTGTTGGCATAGCTTTCCTCTAAAATAGCCGTCCCATCCTATGTTAATGTCATTTGATTCAAATATTAATTCACCCCAACGATTAAATATAAGTAGTTTATATTCTACAACACCAGATGTATAAGGAAAGAAAACATCGTTGCTTAGATCTGAAAAATTATAGCTTCCGCCATTTGAGCCATTTGCATTTGGTGTGAATACGTTTGGAAATTGAATATCACTTATAACCAGTATATCTTGCTCAATAGTATCTCTGCAATTAAACTGATTTATTGCTATAAGGCTAACTGTATAAAATCCCACTGCATTATAATTGTATAATGGATTTACCTGGCTTGTAAATCCACCATCGCCAAAGCTCCAGTAATAAGAATTTGCATTAGTACTAAGATTGGTAAATTTTATTGGGTCGTTAGGAATGTTGGCAGTATAGGTAGATGCTGAAAAATTTGCGGTTGGTGCTGGATTTATAGTGACGTTAACCATACCGCTTTTGGCGCCACACGGACCATTATTAATGGATGAGATAGTTAAATTAACCGATCCGTTCGCGATATCGGCAGCACTCATAAAGTAATTAACAGTATTAAAGCCGCTAACAGAAACAAAAGTGCCTGTACCGCTACTTGTCCAGGCATATTGCCCACTTCCGCCGCTTACATTCGCTGAGATCTTTAAAGGGTTTTGATAAGCGCATATGGTTGTATCATTTAAAAGATTAATAGTAACATCTTTTATAATGGTAAGCTTTGAAGTATCACTTACTGCGGGGCAAACCTGGTTGTTGGTTGACGTTAAAATTAAATTTACAAAGCCGCTGTTAATATCAGCAGAGGTAACCATGTAAATTCCATTTAAAGCAGAATTGTTTGGCAAGAAATTTCCGCTGCCCATTGCCGACCATATGCCGGTAAAACTGCCTCCAGAAACAGATCCATTTAAAGTTGCACTTATTGAAGTTGAACAAATACTTTGATCAGGACCGGCATTAACTACAGCCGGTTTTTTTATTTTGATCTGCACTGTATCGCGAACAACAGGGCATGGAAAATTATTTGATGATGAAAGTGTAAATGTTACAGAGCCATTGCTGGCATCGCTTGGAGTTAGAAGATAGAACGGGTTTAATATTGTATTTGAAGGCGAATAAGATCCGCCACCACCTGATGCCCATGTACCGGTATTTGAGCTACTGCTTACACTTCCGTTTAATGAAATAGAATTTGTTGTTGAACAGATAAATTGATTTGGGCCTGCATTAACAGTTGCCAATGGAGTTATAAAAACAAACATTGTGTCAGTTACAACAGGGCAGGGGCCATTATTAGTTGAGCTTAATGTATAGCTTAGCAGTCCGGCCGTAATATCCGAAACCGTTATGAAGTAGGTGTTATTTGTAAATGCACTTCCGGGTATAAATGCACCGGTACCGTTCGTTGTCCAAATACCGGTATTAGTAACTCCTGATATTGTACTTGTTATTGCTACTGTTGGTGTATTAGAACAAATATGTTTATTTGGCCCGGCGTTCACAGAAGCTAATTGTTTAACTGCAATTATAACAGTATCTGAAACAGCAAAGCAATTACCGTTGTTAGACGATGTAAGTG
>JACDED010000180.1 GCA_013816615.1 Bacteroidota bacterium | reverse complement strand
ATTGCTTTTCTTAATCATAGTCAAAGATACAAAGCAACTCACATAATAAAAACCAATGATATCAATAGTTTCAGACAATATAGTGTTGAAATCCCACTGTTCATTGCTTGCAGCGGACTCGAAATAGATTAGTTTCAATTTCATTAAAGATACAAATGCTTTAGGGTATTGCAAAAAATCAATTTATATTATTAAACCCCAGGATTACAAATCCCGCGGAACGGTCTTTCATTTTCTTACTATTTTCCTATACCTAATTTATACTGCTCAATATAGTGTATCAATAAATTACTGTATTGCCTTATGTCGCCAAGTTTTACCTCTATTACTTTTCCGGTTTGTAAACAGAACACAAGATAATTATCTGTTATAAATTTACCTTCTTCGCCCATTTTTGTTGCTCGCCTATCGTACTTAACAACAGTAGAACATATATCTGACCACTTATATAATGTGTTTTCTATTTTTACGCCATTATGGTCAACATGCGTATCTTCAAATTGCAGTAGCGGAGGCAAAGGGAAATTGGCATCTTTTTCGTAATCCTGTAAAAGCCTTGTTTTATCTAAAGTTACCGTATGGTCGTTAAAAATAAGCCAGCTCTTTTTTTTCAATTCACTATTACAAAATGTAACAATATTGTCTAAACATTCTTTTTCTGTCATTTATATTTAAAAATCAAGGATTGTAAACCCTTCAAAGCGGATTATTCTGGATCTGTCGCGAATTGTGGCTGGAGTATAGTTTTCTTTGTGTCAATACGCTCTTGCATTTTATAAATTTCATTTTTGTAGATGTCTAGACTAAATATAAATATGTGCTGCTTTTCATTGAAACTAAATACCCATATTATCTTATTATCATTATGTGTTACTTTAACCTTATCCCATCCGCCACAATCAGCAACACCACAAACGCAGGTAAATATTAAATACTCGCCGGTTCCATTTAAACTTTCCACTAAATTATAAAAAAAAACAGCATTGCTATTGTCTAATAAGATTTCACGAAACTCATTTCCATCAATATAAAGCAGAAGTGTAGGTTTTTCTGAGTCCGCTTCCGTTCCAATATCTAAAGATAGTGTATTCATATTTGCGTAATAATATTAAAACCTAGGATTACAAATATTCAGGGCGGGGATATTTAATAGAATATCTATTTATTGAATATTATAATTTTTAATTGTATTTAGTTTTTTCAATATTTTACTGCAACCTTCATATTTTTCATCTTGTTCAAATTGTTTTAATCTTATTTGAAGTGTTTCAACCGTATCGGTGTCAATATTTAATTTTATTCTTGAACCAGAAAAATAATATGATCCAATAAAGCTTAATTGATTATCTAGATATTTTATACCAAGAGCGGATAAATCTAAACGTTTTATAATCCCTAAAAATTCAATATGCCAATCTGTAGAATCTGTGCCCAAAGCGTTGCTAAATGCTTTACAATCCTCACATGAATCAGCATGCTGGTGAAAATTTAAGTCTTGGAGTTCAATTAAAACATACGGATTTTCATCTTGGTAATGCATCGGTTTAAAATGAACTTGAGGAAATGATTCATCAATAAGAATTAAGTTATTCGTTTTTTTATTAAAGATTTTAATCATTTTATTAATTTATATAAACTCTAATTCCCCATCTTCGCAACAGCTTCAATAATATCGTGCTTGGTAATAATGTGCATATTGCCACCAAGGTCGCGTAATAACACAGCGTTGTTATCTTTCGTAATTAATTTACTTACTTCTTCAATCGGTGCTTTTTCGCCAACAATAGGGAAGGGTGCCTGCATTAAGCTTTTTACAGTGTAGCTTTTTACATCGTTGTTCTCCATTAATTTGGTGAAGATGTAATTGTCGTTAATAGAGCCTACGTATTCGCCTTTATCCGTTACCGGTATTTGTGAAATAGAATATTTACTTAAGGTCTCTAACGCTTCCTGCACTGTAGCATTTACATCTACCGTTAATAATTTTTGATTCTTGTGATTTGCTACCAGGTCAATTGCTTTTGGTTTTGTTACTTCTAAAAAGTGACGGTCGCGCATCCAGTCATCATTAAACATTTTGCCCATGTAACGTGTACCATGATCATGAAAAATAACTACAACAATGTCGCCTTTTTTAAACATGTCTTTCATTTGCATTAAGCCTGCCATAGCAGAGCCTGCACTGTTTCCAACAAAAATGCCTTCTTCTTTTGGTATGCGGCGCGTCATAACAGCGGCATCCTTATCTGTTACCTTCTCAAAATGATCAATGATGTTCATATCCACATTGGCAGGTAAAAAATCTTCACCAATGCCTTCGGTGATGTAAGGGTAAATTTCGTTCTTATCAAAAATGCCGGTCTCTTTAAATTTTTTAAATACCGAACCGTAAGTATCAATTCCTAAAATTTTAATGTTCGGATTTTTTTCTTTCAAATATTTTCCTGCTCCGCAAATAGTTCCACCGGTACCAACACCCACTACTAAGTGTGTAATTTTTCCGTCGGTCTGATCCCAAATCTCCGGACCTGTTTGTTCGTAATGCGCTTGTGAGTTACTTAAGTTATCGTATTGGTTAGGTTTCCAGGCATTCGGAATTTCATTTACCAAACGTGAAGAAACAGAATAATACGAACGCGGATCTTCCGGCTCCACATCCGTTGGACAAACAATAACCTCTGCACCAAAAGCACGCAGGGCATCTACTTTTTCTTTACTTTGTTTATCGGTGGTAGTGAAAATACATTTGTAGCCTTTTATAACAGCACCAATTGCCAAACCCATACCGGTGTTACCGCTGGTGCCTTCAATAATTGTTCCGCCCGGTTTTAAACGACCATCCTTCTCAGCATCTTCTATCATTTTAATAGCCATTCTATCTTTAATAGAGTTGCCGGGATTAAAGGTCTCAACTTTTGCGTAAACATCGCAAGGCAGGTCTTTAGTGATCTTATTGATCTTTACCATTGGCGTGTTGCCAATTGTTTCGAGTATTGTGTTGCAAACTTTCATGTGTTATTGGTTATTTGGAAATTCGTTTATCCAGTTAAATTTTATATTATACAAATTGAAATTTTCACGGCTGTAGTGCTTGGTAATTATCTTTAAAGTATCTTTTTTAACTATCCCCGAAAATACAAAAATACTGTCGTTTATTTTAGTGTAATTTATTTTAAATTGTACAGAGGGGCCATTTATATCTTTTGCTTCGATCGTTTTTTGAACAGTATCTGTAATAGCATTCCAGGCACTTCGTTTGTCGCTAAAACGATAAACAGAGATGTTTCTGTATTTATTAAACACCAGATGTTTCCATGCGGTAGAATCGCTGTATAGTGGAATAGTATCGTTATTACGGATAAAAACCTCTGTTTTGTAAATACCATATAGGGGTGGTTTTGGAGCAGCTTCTCCCCAGGTAGTGTTCATTTCTTTGGCATCTGAATACGATGAGCCAAGCAGAAAAATTATGATAATAGCTTTAAGCGCATAAGCAATCGTTCTTTTTAAGCCTTTTGCGAATAAAGGCTTTATTTCTGCGGCATCGCAGGTTTTTTTAGACAGTAAAAGTATATTAAACAATTTAGTTGAATAGGGAGATAAGATAACAATAGTGATAACAACTAAAAATGTAGAATATATTTTTACAGGAATATCATAAGCATAATTCATTATCATTACATTAAACATAACGGTTAATGAAATGAGCCCGCCTAACAAAGTTGTTCGCCGGAACATTAATAATATGCCGGGAATAACTTCACACCAACCACTAAACCTGCAATAGATATCAGAATAACCAATAAATTTCCAAGCAAGGCCCATAGGGCTTTGATCGCCGATTGGCATTAGTAACTGACCCAAACTAATCTCGCTCATTTGTAATTTAAATACTTTATGCAGCCCATAGCCTATTAAAACAAAAGCGAGATAATACCGGCAAATAATTAAAAAATAGTGAAACAAAGTATCGTAGCTTTTTCGCTTTCTGTCAAAAAAACTCCACACAATTGTAAAAGCCAGGGACACAATAAAAAAGATAAATAACGAAATGTAATTTTTTGTTTTATCGCCACTACCGTTTTCTTCCATGGGTATGGGATGATCTATTCCTAAAACTGATCTTCCAAAAAAAGGAATGATCGAATCTAAAAATGAGAACCAGGCTTCACTGATTTTAGGAATAAAAAACAGGAGTGTATCTAAGGGAAAAGGAAAAATAAATAAAAGAATGAATAAGAAAAAAAATCTAAACGAAATTTTCTGAAATAGATTCCACTGAATGTTGGGATAAAATAATTGCATTAATTTAAAGAGTTAATTCTCCGCGTAAATTAGCAAGAAGCTGTTTTTTTATTTGTGTGCTACTTAATTTTTGTCCTAGTAGGAACATTAGTTTTGTAATAGCGCTTTCAAAGGTCATATCTGCTCCGCCAACTACTCCCATTTTTTTAAGGTGAGAGCTGGTTTCGTACATGCCTTGTATCACGCGGCCTTCTAAACATTGTGTAATGTTTAAAATAATAATACCTTTTGCAATTGCTTTTTTTAATTCGGCAGCAAACCACTCTTGTGTGGTAGTGTTACCGGCGCCAAAGGTCTCTAAAATAATGGCTTTAATGCCCGGTGTGTTAATAATGGCAGAAGTAATTTTTTTACTAATGCCCGGAAATAATTTTAATACGGCAATATCATTGTCCATGTGTGTATGAACTTTTAATGCCTTTGTGCCTGGTTTTAATAAAGCGCTTTTATTGTATTGAATGTTAACACCAGCTTCTGCAAGGGCAGGGTAGTTGGGCGACTTAAATGCGTCAAAGTGCGAGGAGTTGTATTTAAACGTACGGTTACCGCGTAATAATTTGTATTCAAAATAAATACTTACTTCGTTTACAAGTGGTTTACCTTTTAGTTTACTTCCTGCAATTTCAATAGCGGTAATTAAATTTTCTTTTCCATCGGTACGAATAATACCAATTGGTAATTGCGAACCGGTTAAGATAACAGGCTTGTTCAAATTCTCAAGCATAAAGCTTAAAGCACTTGCTGTAAAGCTCATGGTATCTGAGCCATGAAGGATCACAAAGCCATCGTATTTGCTGTAATTATCTTTAATGATCTTTGCCAGCTCTATCCAAACAATGGGATGCATGTTGGAAGAATCAATTGGTTTTGCAAAAGCGATAGAAGACAATTCAATATCGAATTTTTTTAATTCGGGAATTTGTTGCGTGAGTGTTTTAAAATCAAAAGGTCTTAATTCGCCGCTAACAACATCCTGCATCATACCAATGGTGCCGCCTGTATAAATTAAAAGTACTGTTGATCTTTTGGAATTGCTTTTCATAAGGAGTCAAGACATGAGGGATTCAAGATGCAAAACAGTACTCCGTCTTGTCTCTTGATTCCCTTTGGTCCTGTGTCTTAATTAGAATGGAAGATCATCATTATCTCCGGCATTACCTGTAAACACAGGCGATGAAGAGGTGTTAATGGTGTTATTGTTTGAAGATTGGTTATTGTTTTGAGAAGATGCGTTAGAGTTGCCACCTGTCATTTTCTCAATACGCCATGCTTCTAACGTATTAAAATACTTAATGCCTTGCGGACCATTCCATTCGCGGCCGCGTAAATTAAATTGAACTTTAATTTCTTCGCCATCAGCAAATTGATCTAAGATGCTGCATTTGTCTTGTGTAACCTGGAAACTTACATGCTGTGGGTACGGCGTATTAGCTTCTGTTGTTAAAATGAATTCGCGTTTTTGAAAACGATCGCTTACTTTTTGCGTCTCGAATTTTGTTTTTAGTGTTCCTACTACTTCCATGATATATTTGTTTTTATTTTTTTCTTGTTAAGGCCTCTGTGATCGTAACCACTTTGGCTGTATTTTGTTTTATTCTTACTAAAAATACTGCAATTTTCAGGTTTTTTATGATTAATTTTTACTCATTTATTTAACAGGTATGCCATACAAAGTGGTTGTTCTTACATAAAAAAGGTTTGTACGACCGGCTTTTTTAGTGGAAAGGTACCGGTTTACAAACTTTGTTTCTTCTGCTACCTTACTTTCCAGCTCTTTTACCTGCTTATTAATGCTTTGAATGTAAGAAGTGCTGCTTTCAGAAAAATCGGGTGGTATGCCAACAATTTCCGACTTTGAAAGTTCCAATAGTTGGGTAACTGCAGGCATCATTTTAGCTATTTCAGCATCGGTTTTTTGTGGTGTAAAGTGTTTGTTTTTAAAATTTATATATACGTTATACTCCTCAATAGCGTGATTAAAATGTGTTCCGGAGCTGTTCAGCTTTTTAGTAAAATATTCTCCTTCTCTCGATTTAAGGTAATTGTAGTAATTAGATGTAACCTCGCTACTGGTGCCAAACTCATTTAATCTTCTTGCTACGGTAGTTATTTTTTCAATTTCAGATAATTTTAAAAAATCGTTTATCGAATCCTGGTACCACCATTGTGTTTTTATAGTTGAGCAGGCGCCTGTATGAAATTGATATAATGTTATTG
>JACDED010000063.1:23465-25249 GCA_013816615.1 Bacteroidota bacterium | reverse complement strand
GCCAATTTTGCCTCCTGTAGTGCTTGATTTTTTTTCATAGCTTTACTATTATGTTTATTCAGCAAAGCTATGCCGGATTTAAGAAGCAGTCAAGGCGTGGTTCCCCGAAGGTTTACGGAGCTGTATCCTAATTCGGAACCAGCCAGCATTACACCAAAGAATGCATTAGGTATAAGGTTAATGAATGAAGCCTATATTAATAACAACCAAGTCAAAAGTTGGCACGGTGCTATGTTCATGTATGGTGTAAGTTCGAAATTAATGTTTAGCGCCATGGCAACAACATCAAATCACCATTACAAAACGCTGCCTTCAAATTATATTCAAAAAGACGAAAATCAAAATGAATATGTTATTCAAACAACTTCGAAAAACAATTATTTATTTGAATCAATAAACCTCGGGTTCCGCTATCGGTTTTTAAATTTCGATCAGGACCATCGTCATTTTAGAATGGCCGCATATGGAAACGGTGTTTATGCACGACTGCCTCATGACGAAGCTGAAGTTTCGTTGATGGGAGATAACAAAGGCGTAGGCGGAGGTTTAATATCGACTGTACTATTAAATAAGTTAGCTATTTCGTTAACTACAGGAGTTGTGAAACCATTCTCTTACAAAGAGAAAATTTCGAATATAGGTTTCAACTATGGAAACGCATATAACTATAGTTTGTCTTTTGGCTATCTTGTTTATCCATTTAAATACAAAAACTATGATCAACCAAACATTAATCTGTATGCAGAATTCATGGGTAAATCATACGATGCGTTGAAAATAGAAAACGGAGGAAAGGCAGTTGCAACTTTTGATAATGCCTATAAGAAAGGAAATTACCTTGAGCTTCGGCCTGCAGTGCAATTTATTATTAAATCAAATCTGCGTGTTGATCTTTCAACTGCAATTCCTTTAGTCGGTAAATCATATGTGCGTAAATATCCACTGTATCAGTTAAATATCCAGTACTACCTTTTTCGGAAAGCAAAAGTATCCAACTAAGATGACTTTGTAATCTCACAATAACCTCATAAAGGTTTTATAACCTGGCTGCAAAGAGCAGGCAGTAATTTTGTAACATAAATAAATATAAAACAATGACACATACATATAAAATAACCGGAATGACCTGCGATTCATGCCAGGCAAAAGTTCAGAAACTCCTTGAAAATGTGCACGGAGTTACAAATGTTAAAGTGGATTGGCATAAAGGCGAAGCCGATATCACTATGATAGATCATATCCATACATCTGTATTACAAGATGCATTAAAACCGCATCCTAAATACCAACTCAGCGAAAAAACGGCGTTAAGTAAGCCAGTTATAGAAGAGGAACAGAAAACATGGTTTGAAACCTATAAGCCGGTACTGTTGATTTTTGCTTACATCACGGGCATTACTTTACTCATACAAATAGAACAGGGTGAATTTATGTGGATGCAATGGATGAATCATTTTATGGCTGGATTCTTTATCACATTTTCTTTCTTCAAGCTACTTAACCTTACAGGATTTGCAGATAGCTATATGAGTTACGATATAATTGCAAAACGTTGGAGAGGTTGGGGTTATTTTTACGCTTTCGTAGAATTAGGTTTAGGATTAGCTTATTTAATGAACATTGATCCATTGACCACCAATATTGTAACACTTATTGTAATGGGCATAAGTATCATTGGTGTTCTGCAAAGTGTGCTAAACAACCGCAAAATAAAATGCGCGTGCCTGGGCGACGTTTTTAATTTACCAATGAGTACGATAACAATAATAGAGGATGGGCTGATG